>CANISR010000031.1 GCA_947470105.1 Fidelibacterota bacterium
ACGGCCCCTCATCCGCGCATCTCACGGTCGCCCTCGCCCACGGCGCGGGCGCGCCCATGGATACGCCGTTCATGACCTTCTTCGCCGAAGGTCTAGCGGCGCGCGGCTACCGTGTCGCGCGGTTCGAGTTTCCCTACATGGCGGCGCGGCCGCCATGCTCGCCGAGAATTCCATCAAGAAAGTCGAAGTTATCGAGTACCCGGAACTGGGCATGGAAGCGATCTGGAAGATTGAGGTCGAAGACTTCCCGGCGTTCATCGTGGTGGACGATAAGGGCAACGACTTCTTCCAGCAGCTGTGAGCATGCTTTGGAACGGGCCCGCCAAGGCCCGGCTTACCGTCATCCTTGCCCACGGCGCGGGCGCGCCGATGGATACTCCGTTCATGACTTTCTTCGCCGAGGGATTGGCGAAGAAGGGTATCCGCGTTGGACGATTCGAGTTCCCCTATATGGCGGCAGCCCGAGAGCAGGGCAAACGCCTACCTCCGGACCGCGAGCCCGTGCTCTTGGATTGCTGGCGCGCCGTGTCAGCTGAGCTGAAAACGCCATTTGTCATCGGCGGAAAATCCATGGGCGGGCGCATGGCCAGCCTGATCGCCGACGAGGTCGGCGCAAGCGCCCTCCTGTGCCTCGGCTATCCCTTTGTCGGGGGTGGCGGGAAGGAAAACCCCAAGCGCACGGCGCACCTCGCCAAACTCAAGACTCCCACCCTGATCTGCCAGGGGACACGCGACCCCATGGGCAATGCGGCTTTCGTAAGCGCCCTCCCGCTCTCGCGGAAAATCCATATCTCCTGGGCCGAGGACGGCGACCATGACTTCAGTCCGCGCAAGTCTTCAAACCGCACCCATGAGCAAAACCTCGCCGAGGCCCTTGACGCGGCGGGGCGGTTCCTTGAACCCTTGCGGACCTGAAACGAGGGGCCAATGACGACCCGCACCGAAACCGACAGCATGGGCGCCATCGAGGTCCCCGCCGACCGTTATTGGGGCGCCCAGACCCAGCGCAGCTTCGAGCACTTCAAGATCGGCACCGAGCGTATGCCGCTGCCGCTGATCCGCGCCTTCGGCCTGCAGAAACAGGCCGCCGCCCTCGCCAACAGAACTTTGGGCGAGCTTCCGGCTGAAATCGCCGACGCCGTCATCCAGGCGGCCGGCGAAGTGGCGGCCGGAAAATTCGACGACGAATTCCCGCTGGTGGTGTGGCAGACCGGCTCAGGCACACAGACCAATATGAATGCCAACGAGGTCATCGCCGGGCGCGCCAATGAAATCCTGGGCAAAGCCCGCGGCGGCAAGTCGCCGGTGCACCCCAACGACCACGTCAACCGCTGCCAGTCGTCCAACGACAGTTTCCCCGCCGTGATGCATATCGCCGCGGCACGCGAAATTACCGGGCACCTGATGCCGGCGCTGGAGCAGCTTCAGGGCACCTTCGACAACAAAGCCGATGCCTTCGCCAGTATCGTGAAAATCGGCCGCACCCATTTGCAGGACGCCACGCCGCTCACCCTCGGCCAGGAATTCTCCGGCTACGTGACCCAGCTCGGCCTCTCGGTCGAGCGCATCAAGGCGACCCTGCCACGTATTTACCGAGTCGCCCAAGGCGGCACGGCGGTCGGCACCGGCCTCAACGCCAAACGCGGATTCGCCGACAAGTTCTGCGCCGAACTGCGCACCCTGACCGGGCTGCCGTTCTGGCCATCGGTGAATTACTTCGAGGCGCTGGGCACACATGACGCCATGGTGGAATGTTCCGGCGCCCTCAACACCATCGCCGTATCCCTGATGAAGATCGGCAACGATATCCGCCTGCTGGCCTCCGGCCCGCGCTCGGGCCTCGGAGAATTGATCCTGCCTGAGAACGAGCCGGGCTCATCGATCATGCCGGGCAAGGTGAACCCCACCCAGGTCGAGGCGCTGACCATGGTCTGCGCCCAGGTGATGGGCAACAACACCGCCGTCACCGTGGCGGGATCCCACGGTCACCTCGAACTCAACGTCTTCAAACCCGTGATTGCCTATAATGTCCTGCAATCCATCCGGCTCATCACCGACGCCTTGGTCAGCTTCAACAAGCATTGCGCCATCGGCATCAAACCCAATTCCGCCGTCATCGCCCGGCATCTTGAAAATTCGCTGATGCTGGTGACCGCGTTGAACCCCCATATCGGCTACGACAAGGCCGCGTCCATCGCCAAAAAAGCGCACGCCGAAGGCACCACGTTGCGCGAAGCGGCCCTGGCGTTGGGCTATGTGACCGCGGCCGAGTTCGACGACTGGGTCAAACCGGGCGACATGACCGCACCGCATGCCTGAGCTTAAAAAGCGCTCCGTGGATATCGACGGTCACCGCACCAGCGTGTCCATGGAAGCGCCGTTCTGGGATGCACTGCGGGAGATCGCGGATAAGAAAAGCTTATCGGTCAATCAACTGATCGCAACCATCGACAAGGACCGCACGGGGAATTTGTCCAGTGCAATTCGGGTGTATGTGTTGCGGGCGTTTCGGAATTAAATGTACCTGGTACATTTAATTCCTGCGCCAAACCATCCGGCTAGAACGTCGCCTCCGCCAGCGCCATCATCGCGGCGCTCCCGGACCTGACAATCGCATCGAGACTCACTGTCTGTGGCAGCACCCGGCGCATGAAGTAGCGGCCGACGTCGAGTTTGGCGGCGTAGAACGCATCGCCGCTCTTGTTGGCGATGGCCTTCTCCGCGGTCAGGAGCCAGATCCAGGCAAAGGTCGTCAACGCGAACAGCCGCAGGTATTCCACGGCCGCGGCGCCCTTGGCGTTGGGGTCGCGCTTTGATTCCTCGTTCAGCCACTCCGTGCAGTCGGTGAGACGCTTCAGCGCGTCCTTCACCGGCCCCGAGAAGTCTGCCAGATCGTTGCGGCCTTCAACACGCTTCAGATCACCACTGACCTGAGCGACCCAGCCCTTGAACAGGCGGCCGTTGTCGAGGCCGAGCTTGCGGCCCACCAGGTCGAGGGCCTGAATGGTGTTGGTGCCCTCGTAAATCTCGGTGATGCGCACGTCACGCACCAGTTGCTCCATGCCGTGCTCGCGAATATAGCCGTGGCCCCCAAAAACCTGCAGGCAGGCGTTGGTAATCTCTGAGCCGAAACCCGTCCCCGCGGCTTTGACGATGGGCGTCATCAGCCCGACCATGTCGTCGGCCTGCTGGCGTACGGCCTTGTCGGGGTGCTTGTGAGCGATGTCCACGTTCAGGTGCGTCCACACCGTGAGGGCCCGCTCGGCCTCGACGATGGCACGCGCGAACATCAGGCGGTTGCGGATATCGGGGTGGACGATGATGGGATCGGCGGGTTTGTCGGGCCGCGCGGGCGCGCCGGCGGCGCGGCTCTGCAGGCGGTCTTTGGCGTAGGCCGCGGCGCTTTGGTACGCTACCTCGGCCTGCGAGATCCCCTGCCCGCCTACGAACAGGCGCTCCTTGTTCATCATCACGAACATGCCGGCGAGGCCCTTGTGCGGCTCGCCCACCAGCCAGCCCTTGGCGCCGTCGAAGTTCATGACGCAGGTGACCGAGGCCTTCATGCCCATCTTGTGTTCGATGGAGCCGGCTGCCACCGCGTTGCGTTCGCCGGGTGAGCCGTCGGCCTTGGGGAAGAACTTGGGCACCAGAAACATTGAAATGCCGCGGCTGCCTTCGGGCGCGTCCGGCAAACGCGCGAGCACCAGGTGCACAATGTTGTCCACCATGTCGTGCTCACCGGCGGAGATAAATATCTTGGTCCCGGTGATGCTGTAGCTGCCGTCACCGTTAGGTACCGCCTTTGTGCGCAGCAGGCCCAGGTCGGACCCGGCGTGGGATTCCGTCAGGCACATGGTACCCTGCCATGTGCCGCCGATGAGTTTCGGCAGGTAGGTGGTTTTCTGATCGGCGGTGCCGAGCGCCGACAGAGTCAGGATCGTGCCCTGGGTGAGACCGGGGTACAGGCCCAGCGACAGGTTCGCGGAGCCGATCATTTCCGCCACCAGACAGTCGAGAGTCTCGGGCAGGCCCTGGCCGCCGAACTCGGGGCTCGCGGTCAGGCCGCACCAGCCACCGGCGGCGTATTGCGCATAGGCATCCTTGAAGCCCGGCGGTGTGGTGACGGCGCCGTCCTTGATCGTGCAGCCCACCTGGTCGCCGGTCTGGTTGAGAGGGAACAGGACTTCCTCGCACAGCTTGGCACACTCATCGAGCACCGCATCCAGCACATCGGCGGTGGCGTCCTCGAACCCCGGCAGCGCGGTCAGTTTGCCCGGCGCATCGAACAATTCATGCAGGACAAAGCGCATGTCGCGCACGGGTGCGGTGTAAGTGGTCATGGTGTTTTCCCCTCCGGCGGCGGCAGCCGCCCCAACGATACAGGCGTTACATTATCGCGCAGGCAAGTCCGCGCGGGTGTCCTTTTTGGCCGACTCCGCAGCGAATCGGCGCGGCGGAATACGGGCAAGTGATTAGAACAGCCCGCCTTTTTATTTGCAAATCGGACCCATTCCCCGGCGCCGGCGTTGTTTGGTTGATCGCCCGCCGGACCAGAACGGCCCGGCCGGCAGGACGACGAGGGACACGAAGGTTCATGACCCATATTTCCGCATCCTTTGACCATCCGGTTCTGACGGGCGCCATGCCGCAGCACAGCATGATGTCGCGTATGGCCAAGGCCGAACCCAAGGGTGCGGTACGCGGAGACCACGCGGCCTATCTCGACCGCATAAAATCTTACCCGGTCCTGACCGAGGCCGAAGAACACGCCTTGATTCGCCGCTGGTATGAGCGCGGCGAGCGCGCGGCGTTCGACGCCTTGATCGGCGCGCATCTGCGCCTGGTGCCGAAGATGGCCCAACGCTATGTCGGTTACGGTGTGCCGATCGCGGACCTTATCGGCGAAGGCAACCTGGGTCTCTTGCAATCGGCCGAACGGTTTGAGCCGGAGAAGGGCTTCCGTTTTTCCACCTATGCCCGCTGGTGGATCAAAGCTGCCATGCTGAATTTCGTTCTGCAGACCTGGTCGTTGATCAAGGTCGGCAACGGCGCCGCCAAGAAGCGCCTGTTCTTCAACCTGCGTCGCGCCAAGCAGCAAATCCAGGCCGACGGCGCCCGCTATCTGGACGACGCCGCCATCGGCGCCATTGCCAAGCACTTCCAGGTGTCCGCGGCCGATGTTGTCGCCATGGACCAGCGCATGTCCGCCAACGACGTCTCGATCTACCAGCCGGTGCCAGGCAGCGACGGCCTGACCTTCGGTGACATCATCGCCGACTCCGCGCCAACTCCCGAGGACGCCTTCATCGCGTCGGACGAACAGCGTTGGCACGCCGGCGTGCTGAAACAGGCGTTGGCGCAGCTCGACCGCCGCGAAAAAGAGATCGTAACCCGGCGGTATTTGAATGAGCGCCCGGCCACGTTGGCCAAACTCGCCGACATCTATGGCCTGACCGCCGAGCGGGTTCGCCAGATCGAAGCCAAGGCTATCAACAAGCTGCGCCATTTCGTTCGCCCAAAAGTGCTGCGCGCGCCTGCGCATGTAATGTAGCGCAGAATTTCGGCGGCCTCTAAAATCCGCCGCATGATCCGGGTCATCGATAGAGCTTCACCCAATTCCGGCCCCCGCCGGGCGGTCGACGGAAACGTCGGCGTGCGGCATGTGGTGCTGCACTACACCGGCATGCAGTCTTGCGCCGCCGCACTGGAACGGCTCTGCGATCCGGCGGCCCAAGTCAGCAGCCACTACCTTCTCGATGAGGACGGCACGGTTTACCGGCTGGTGGATGAGGACAGGCGCGCCTGGCACGCGGGCAAATCCTTCTGGCGCGGCGTGCGCGATCTCAACTCCACCTCCATCGGCATCGAGATCGTCAATCCCGGCCACGACCACGGCTATGGCCCCTTTCCCGGGCCACAGATCGACGCACTCATTGCCTTGGTCGGAGAGATCATCGACGGTCACGGCGTGACCGCCGACAATATCGTTGGGCATTCGGATATTGCCCCCGGACGCAAAGTTGATCCCGGGGAATTGTTTCCCTGGCGCCGCCTCGCCGAGGCCGGCATCGGCCTGTGGCCAGAGCCCAACCAGGCCCTTCCCGGCGTTCCGGACCTGAGTGCAGCATTTCGCCGCCTGTCCGAGATCGGCTACCCGGTGCCCGTGACAGAGTTGCTGGGGGCGGACCTTCTGGAACCCAGTTCGGGGGCGACCGACGTGATAACCGCCTTCCAGCGCCGCTTCCGGCCCGAACGGATCGACGGGGTCCTGGACCTGGAGACCGCGGCGATCCTGGCAGCGGTTGACGTTCGCTACGCCCAATACCGCGGTTAAACTTGATTTTAAGGGCAATGGGACTAGGTTCTGGCCGCCAGACGGCTGGATGACCGCGCTGTGAGCAATCACAGGGAGGAAAGTCCGGGCTCCACGAAGGCAAGGTGCCGGGTAACGCCCGGCGGGGGCGACCCCAGGGACAGTGCCACAGAAAACAAACCGCCGGACGGCTCCCACAAAGACGGGTGCCCTCCGGTAAGGGTGAAAAGGTGCGGTAAGAGCGCACCGCGGCGCCGGTAACGGAGTCGGCAGGGCAAACCCCACCTGGAGCAAGACCAAATAGGGACGGCCTTCCGGGGTGGTCCGCGTAACAGCGGATATCCGCCGGAAAATGCGCTTTCGCGTTGTCGTCCGGGTCGGTCGCGTGAGGCCCCCAGTAATGGGGGTCCCAGAGGAATGGTCATCCATCGGCGGTAACGCTGAGGACAAAACCCGGCTTATAGGCCGTCTGGCGTTAACCTTTTGCATGAGGGTCGGCACTTAACTGTGCCGGCCCTTTTGCTTTGAGATGAGAACAAATATAGAACAAAACCATGAGGTTAGGGTCCCATCCCATTGACACCCATAAATTCCCATGAGATACCATTAACGTCCGGGTATGGGCGTTAACAGTTGTTGCCGGGGACGGTACGACTGTTAGCTGTGGGTTCTGGGTAATTATCTTAGCTGATTACTCAACTCATGGGCCGCTTCGCACCGGGACATCAGGGGAACGAGCTTCGAGGGTGGCTCGGCGATGCAAGCGTTCTTCGGGACGTTCACCAATAAGATCGACGCCAAAGGACGCCTGTCTGTACCGGCGCCTTTCCGCGTGGTCATTCAGAGCCGCGGCCTCACATCGGTCGCGCTACACCCGTCCCTGTTTGAGCGCTGCCTCGACGGCGCCGGCCGCGACCGCTTTGAAAACCTCACGCTGAAACAAGAAGATAGCTTCAGGCCGGGGACTCGCGACGAGGCCGCCGACCTGATCATGGGCGACCTGCGCGATCTCGCGCTCGACGGCGAAGGCCGCATCGTCCTGCCCGACGAGTTCATGGCCAGCGCCAATCTCACCGACCAGGCCGCCTTCGTGGGCGCCGGCTGGAAATTCCAGATCTGGGAACCGGGGCTGTACGCCGCCGCCAAGCAGGCCAAGCGCGACCGCGTCGTGAAGCAAAACGGCAGCGGTTCATGACCCTGACGCCCGAACCCGACCATATCCCCGTACTGCTGGCCGAAGTCGTCGAGGCCCTGGCTCCCAAGGACAAAGGCACCTATCTCGACGGCACTTTCGGCGCCGGCGGCTATACGGTGGCGATCCTCGACGCCGCCGCTTGCGTGGTCTGGGCCATCGACCGCGACCCTGAAGCCCTCAGCAGCGGCGAAGCCCTGTTCGCCCGCTATCCCGACCGCCTGCACCTAGTGCATGGCCGCTTCGGCGACATGGTCGACCTGCTGGGCAGCCGCGGCGTTTCCGGTGTCGACGGCATCGCCCTCGACCTCGGCGTCAGCTCCATGCAGATCGACGACCGCGCGCGCGGGTTCTCCTTCCTGCGCGACGGTCCCCTCGACATGCGCATGGAAAAAAGCGGCCGCAGCGCCGCCGACGTGGTCAACACGCTGTCGGAAAAAGAACTCGCTGACATCATTTTCCTCTACGGCGAAGAGCGGCATGCGCGCCGGGTCGCCCGCGCCATCGTCGAAGGCCGCCGCGAGCGGCCGTTCTCGCGCACCCTGCATCTCGCTGACGTGATCCGCTCCGAAGTGCGCCGCGCCAATGACGGCATCGACCCCGCCACCCGCACCTTCCAGGCCTTGCGAATATATGTGAACGACGAACTGGGCGAACTGGAGCGGGGCTTGCGCGGCGCTGAACGCATGCTGCGCCCCGGCGGCGTTCTCGCCGTCGTATCGTTCCATTCCCTCGAAGACCGAATCGTCAAAACTTTCCTGCGCGCCCGGTCGGGTGCGGCCATCCGGCCCTCGCGCCACACGCCCGCGAGCCTTGGCGGGGCCACCAGCGTCGCCACCTTCAAGCCGCTCTCGCGCCGGCCCATTACGCCGACCGATCACGAGACCGCCACTAATCCCCGCGCGCGCTCCGCACGCCTGCGCATCGCCGAACGCACCGCGGCCCCCCTGCTGACCACCGTCGCGGGAGGCCTGGCATGAGAGCGTCCCATTTCATGTGGGCGATCCTGACCATTGCGGTGGGTGTTGCGCTGTTCTTGCTCAAGCACAAGGTCCAGGAGTTGGAGCACCAGTTGGTGGCCAAGCGCGCCCAGATCGTGCGCGACCTCGGCGCCATCCGCGTGCTGGAAGCGGAATGGACCTACCTGAACAATCCTGACCGCCTGCGCCGCCAGAGCGAGGAATATCTCGGCTTCCATCCGCCGGCGCCCGGCAACGTGGCCACCATCGCCAGCCTGCCGTTCAAGGCGCCCAAGGGCGAGACCGCCGTGCCCACCGTAAATTTCGAACCGCCCGCGCCTGCACCTGGTGCGCCGGACCCCTCATCAGCGGCGCCCAAAGTGCCGCAACTTCATACTGAACTGCAGCCGCCTGTGTTCCGGACGGCTTCTACCGAGCGCCCCAGCATCCTGTCGGTTACTTATGCCCGTCTTCAGCGCTTGCTGCTGCCGACGGCTGCTGGGGCGACCACACCGCTCACCGGGCATGGTGCCGGCAAATGATAAGTGTGGTCAGACCAGCGAAGCGTCGCCCCTTCCTGTTCCCCGGTGAGGAAGTAAAACCCTCCCGCGAGCCGAAACTGCGCCTGCACGGCGCCACCAAACACGCCATCGAGACCGGACGTATGCGCCTGGTGGTCACCGCCGGCCTGGTGGCGGTGGCATTCTCCATGATCGGCGTGCGCCTGGTCGACCTCATGGTACTGGGCGACAGCCCCACTATCATGACCCGCGCGCGCGAACCCGGCCGCTCGCCCATGGCGCGCGCCGACATCGTTGACCGGAACGGCGTGATCATCGCTACCAACCTGCCGACGGTGAATCTGTTCGCCGACGCCCAGGCCATCCCCGACGCCAAGATCGCCGCCGCCAAACTCACCGCCACCCTGCCCGACCTCAAATACGACGACGTGATGAAGCGCCTGACCTCAGGCCAGCGCTTCATTTACCTGCGCCGCAACTTGACGCCCGACGAGCAACTCGCGGTCAACCGCCTCGGCATCCCCGGCGTCTCCTTTGAAAATTCCGAAAGCCGCGCCTATCTGCAAAGTTCGCTGTTTGCCCATATCACCGGCAACACCGACACCGACAATCACGGCGTCGCCGGCATCGAAAAGTCATTCGACGAGGCGCTGACGACCAAGAACGAGCCCTTGGCGCTGTCGCTCGACGTGCGCGTTCAGCACGCAGTTCATGAATCGCTGAGCCATGCCGTCACCCGCTTTCGCGCCGTCGGCGCGAGCGCCGTGGTGATGGACGTGAACAACGGCGAAATCCTCGCCATGGTGTCGCTGCCCGACTACGACCCCAAGGCAATGGGCGATGCCGGGACCGAAGCGCGCTTCAACCGCTCCACCTTGGGCCTCTACGAGATGGGCTCGACGTTCAAGCTGTTCACCACGGCCATGGCGCTGGAGTCGGGCGCCGCCAAGATCGATAGCGAATTCGACGCCTCGCAGCCCATTAAGATGGGCCGCTTCACCATCAACGACTACCACGGCCTCAAGCGCACCATGTCCGTGGCCGAGATCATGGTCCACTCATCCAACATCGGCGCCGCCAAGATGGCGCTGGAAGCCGGCACCGAGACGCAGAAAGAATACTTGCGCAAATTCGGCCTGCTCACGCCGCTGCACCTCGAACTGCCGGAAGTGGGCACGCCGCAGTTTCCGACCACCTGGCGCGAAATCAACACCATCACCATTTCCTACGGCCACGGCATTTCCGTGACGCCGGTCCATGTGGCCGCGGGCGTCAGCGCCCTGGTCAACGGCGGCATGCTTTATCCGCCGACGCTGATCCACAAGCCCGCCGGCGCCATGGCCGAAGGCAAGCGTGTCATATCCCGCCCGACGTCGGACGCCATGCGTGCCTTGATGCGCATGGTCGTGGACGCCCCCGGCGGCACCGGGCGCCAGGCCGACGTTCAAGGGTACATGGTCGGCGGCAAGACCGGGTCAGCCGACAAGGTCTCAGCCCACGGCGGCTACCTGAAGTCGTCCAACCGCACAATTTTCGTGTCCGCTTTCCCTATCGATGCGCCGCGCTACGCAGTGTTCGTCCTGCTCGACGAGCCCAAGGGCATCAAGGAAACCTACAATTTTGCCACAGCCGGATGGAATGCTGTGCCCACGACCGGCGATATCGTCGGCAAGATCGGTCCGATGCTTGGCGTGTTCCCCCTTGGCCACGATGACAATTTTCAGCCGCTGGTGTCGCTGATGGCGTCCTATACCAATGGCGGCAAGGACGAGTATGCGGGCGCAGGCGCCGCGGCGCCGCTGCTGAAGACCGCCGCCCAGGCCGCGGATGTGGCCGCTAAACCCATCGCCGCAGCAGCGATCGAAGTCGCCGCCAAGCCCGCCGACATTTACGCCGAGTCCATCGCGATGACTCCTGTTCCTGCGGACGCGGACGCGGCGCCGGCCGCTTCGGATTCTATCGGCGATCTCATCGGCGACATGCCCACCGCAAATAAAGTGAAGGCGGATGGTGGGGGTATTGGTGCGCCTCAGTGATTTGCTCGAGGAACAGGCCATGAATTTCCAGGCACGCCCTGATCTGGACATCACCGGACTGACCGCGGATTCGCGCAAAGTTCAGCCCGGATTCCTGTTCGCCGCCCTGCCCGGCGCCAAAGCTGACGGCCGCGGCTTCATCGACGACGCCCTGAAGCGCGGCGCCACCGCCATTCTTGCGCCTCCAGGCACCGTTATCGACAATGCGGCCGGACGCCTCATCATCGACTCCAATCCCCGCCGACGCTTCGCTCTGCTGGCGGCGCGTTTTTATGGCGTGCAGCCTGATTGCATTGCCGCCGTCACCGGCACCAACGGCAAGACCTCCGCCGCGCACTTCACGCGCCAGCTCTGGGCACACCTCGGGCAAAAGGCCGGTTACCTCGGCACGCTGGGGGCTTCCGCGCCGGGCTATGAACTGGCCGGCAGCCTCACCACGCCCGATCCGGTGCAGTTGCACGAAATCCTGGCCGACATGGCCAAAGCCGGCGTCACCCACCTGGCCATGGAAGCCTCGAGCCACGGCCTGCACCAATTCCGCGTCGACGGCGTACGTTTGTCCATCGGCGGTTTCACCACCCTCTCGCGAGACCACCTCGACTATCACGGCTCCATGTCGGCCTATATCGCCGCCAAGCTGCGGCTGTTCTCGGACGTAATGCTGCCGGGCGGCGTCGCGGTGCTGAACGCCGATAGCCCTGAATTCCCCGCCTTCGACGCCACCTGCCGCCAGCGCGACCACAAAGTCATGAGCTACGGTAAAGCCGGCACCACGCTGCAGGTGCTGGAGAACAAGACCACCGCGGAAGGCCACGATCTGAAACTGTCGGTGTTCGGCAAGATCACCCGCGTGATGCTGCCGCTGGCCGGCACCTTCCAGGTGGGTAACGCGCTGTGCGCCCTGGGCTTCGTGCTCGCGAGCGGCGCCGATCCCGCCAATGCCGTTGCGGCACTCGAACATCTCACCGGCGTTCCGGGCCGCATGCAACGCGTGGGCGCTACCCTTCAGGGCGCGCCGGTCTATGTGGATTACGCCCATACGCCCGACGCCATCGAGACCGTCCTCAATGCACTGCGCCCGCACACCGCCGGCAAACTGGTGATCGTGTTCGGTTGCGGCGGCGACCGCGACCGCGGCAAGCGCCGCCTCATGGGCGAACGCGCCACCGCCCTGGCAGATGTGGTCTATGTCACCGACGACAATCCGCGCTCGGAAGTCCCGTCTGCTATCCGCGCCGAAATCCTGCAGGGCGCCCCGGGCGCTATTGAGATCGGCGACCGTAGTGAAGCTATTTCGACCGCCATCGGCACGCTGGGCGCCGGCGATGTCCTATTGTTGGCGGGAAAAGGTCACGAGACCGGCCAAATCGTCGGCGACAAGATCGTCCCCCACGATGACCGCGAGGCCGCACGGATGTTTCTGCTGAGCCAGGGAGGGCGCGCGTGAAGCCGCTTCCCGCACAGCCGCTTTGGACGGCAGCCGCCGCGACTGCCGCGGTATCAGGAATCTGCGCCGGCACGTGGACCGCCAACGGCGTTTCCATCGACAGCCGCACCGTGGCGGCCGGCGATATCTTCATCGCCTTGAAGGGGCCGAGCTTCGATGGCCACGGCTATGTGCTGGATGCCCTGAAAAAAGGCGCCGCCGGCGCAATCGTGCACGAAGCGGTCCCGGATTCCGGCGAATACCATGATCGCCTCATAGTGGTTAAGGATACGTTTCTCGCCCTTGAAAATCTTGCCCGGGCCGCGCGAGCGCGCACGGATGCGAAAATCATTGCCGTTACCGGCAGCGTCGGCAAGACCGGGACCAAAGAGGCGCTCAAGCTCGCACTCGGCCTGCAAGGTCCGACCCATGCCACGGCAGGCAACCTCAACAATCATTGGGGCGTGCCCTTGTCCCTCGCGCGCATGCCGGCGGCTTCGGAATACGGCGTATTCGAACTAGGCATGAACCATGCGGGTGAGATTGCGCCGTTGTCGAAGCTGGTGCGCCCGCACGCAGCGGTGATCACCACGGTCGAAGCCGCGCATTTGGAATTTTTCGCCACTGTCGCCGATATCGCCGACGAGAAGGCCGCGATCATGGCCGGCCTGGAGCCGGACGGCGTTGTGGTGCTGCCGTCCGATAATCCGCATTTCGCGCGGCTTATGGCCAGCGCCAAGGCCTACGGCGTGAAGACCATTGCGTTTGGAACCGGCGGCGACGCCACCGCGCGCCTGTTCGCCTGGTCCCTGACACCGGACGGCACCCAGGTCTGCGCCGAATTTGACGACCAACGCATTACCTATGACATGATCGTCAGCGGCCGCCATTGGGCCCTGAACAGCATCGCCGCCCTGGCGGCAGTCCGCGCCATCGGCGCCAACTTCCATCTCGGCGCGGCCGCCCTCGCCCGGCTCTCGGCGCCTGCTGGCCGCGGCGCGCGCAAGCGCATCAAAACCGCGGACGGCAGCCTGCTGTTGATCGACGAAAGTTATAACGCCAGCCCGGCGGCGGTGCGCGTGCTGGCCGAGACCATGGCGCAGATGCACCAGTCCGTCGGCGGCGCCGGCGGCCGCTTGATCCTGGTGCTGGGCGACATGAAGGAATTGGGCGCCAAGGGCGCAGCACTTCATGCGGGCCTTGCGCCCAGCCTCAAGGCGGCGCGCATCGACCTCGTGTTCACCGCGGGGCCGATGATGCGCCATCTGCATGATGCGCTGCCGGCCGCCATGCGCGGCGCTCACGCCGCCGACGCGGCGGCCATGGCCACAGCGCTGCAAAACGCCCTGCGGTCGGGCGATGTGGTCGCCGTTAAGGGCTCTCACTCCAGCCGCATGGACCTCGTGGCTGACGCCATCGCAAACCGCGGCCAAGGTTAGGGAACAGGTATGCTTTATTTCCTCTCCGAGCTTTCGCAACAGGTCAACGTCCTCAACCTGTTCCGCTACCTGACGTTCCGCGCCGGCGGCGCCATCATGACGGCGTTGCTGGTGTCCTTTGTCCTGGGGCCGGCGACCATCCGCTGGCTGAAAGCCAAACAGGGTTACGGCCAGCCGATCCGCACGGATGGACCCAAAGGCCACCTCATCACCAAGCAGGGCACACCGACCATGGGCGGCGTCCTGATGCTCATGGGCATCGGCATCGCCACGCTGCTGTGGGCCGATCTCACCAACCGTTACATCTGGATCGCGCTGCTGGTGACCCTGGGCTTCGGCCTGGTGGGTTTCGCCGACGATTACCGCAAAGTCACCAAGCGTTCGACCGGTGGCGTGTCGGGCCGCATCAAGCTGGTGGCGGAAATCGCAATCGCCGCCGCCGCCGCTTACGCCATTACCATCGTTAACACCGGCCCCGCGGACCACGCGCTGATGCTGCCGTTCTTCAAGGAAGCCATGCTGGACCTTGGTCTGCTGTACGTGCCGGTGATGGTGTTCGTGGTGGTGGGCGCGGCCAATTCCGTGAACCTGACCGATGGCCTCGACGGCCTCGCCATCGTGCCTGTCATGCTTGCCGCCGGCACCTTCCTGATCATTTCCTATCTGATCGGCAATCTCGTGTTCGCCAACTACCTCCAGGTCCATCACGTACCGGGCGCCGGTGAACTCGCAGTGTTTCTCGCCGCCGTGGTCGGCGCGGGCCTCGGCTTCCTATGGTTCAACGCGCCCCCGGCCATGGTGTTCATGGGCGACACCGGTTCGCTGGCCATGGGCGGCGCCCTGGGCGTCACCGCCGTCATCACCAAGCACGAGATCGTGCTGGCCATCGTCGGCGGGCTGTTCGTCCTCGAGACCGTGTCGGTCATCGTGCAGGTGGCCTCGTTCAAGCTCACCGGCAAGCGCGTCTTCCGCATGGCGCCGCTGCACCACCACTACGAAGAAAAAGGCTGGGCGGAATCCACCATCGTCATCCGCGCCTGGATCGTCGCCGTAATCCTGGCCATCGCCGGCCTTGCCACATTGAAACTGAGATAGTGTCCATGGTTCCCACCTTCCGCTACGCGGGCGAAAAGGTTGTCGTGATGGGCCTCGGGAAATCCGGCCTGTCGGCGGCGGCCTCTTTGCGCGCCAGCGGCGCCGACGTTGCGGTGTGGGACGACCAGCCCGCGAGTCTCGCCCAGGGCACCGCCAAGGGCTACCGCGCTTTTGACGGCGCTGCGCCCATGACCGGAGTGCGCGCTGTTGTGTGGAGCCCCGGCATCCCCCACACCTATCCCCAGCCTCATGCGCTGGCGACCAAGGCCCGCGCGCAGAACATCCAGTTGGCCTGCGACGTGGACCTGTTGCTGGAAGCCCAGCCCGACGCCAGCGTCATCGGCATCACCGGCACCAACGGCAAGTCGACGACCACCGCGCTCATCGCCCATGTGTTCGCCAGCGCCGGCCGGAAAGCTGCCGCCGGCGGCAATATCGGCATCCCGGCTTTAGACCTGGAGCCGCTGGGCATCGGCGGCACATATATATTGGAGCTGTCATCTTATCAGCTCGAACTGGTGCCGCATCTCGCCTGCGAGACTGCGGTGCTGCTCAACATCACCGCCGATCATCTGGACCGGCACGGCGGCATGGACGGTTATATAGCGGCCAAGCGCCGGATATTCAGCTATCAGCGCCCCCCGCGCGTGGCCATCATCGGCATCGACGACGCGCCCTGCGCAGCCCTCTATGAGGCTCTGCGCCGCGATGGTCTGCATACAGTGTGGCCGATCTCGGCCAAGAAAGTCGCGCCCGGCGGCTTCTATGTGGACAACGGAAACTTGATCGACGCCACCGGGCCGCAGCCGGTCATCATCCTCGATCTCACGGCGGTCGCGCGCCTGCCCGGCACCCATAACTGGCAGAACGCCGCCGCCGCCGCCGCCGCCGCGCGGGCCTCTGGCATTTTGCACGAAGCCATTGCCGCAGGCATCCGCACCTTCCCTGGCCTCAAGCACCGGCAGGAGTTGGTGCAGACTGTGGGTAACGTCAGCTTCATCAACGATACCAAGGCCACCAATGCCGATGCCGCCGAAAAGGCGCTCGCTTGCTACCACAATATCTACTGGATCGCCGGCGGACGCCCCAAAGAGGGCGGCATCAAGAGCCTGGCGCCCCTGTTTCCGCGCATCCGGCACGCCTTCCTCATCGGCGAAGCCGCCGACGACTTCGCCGACACCCTCGACGGTCATGTGCCCGCAGCGCTTTACGACGACATGGAGACCGCCATCGAAGAGGCCGGCGAGATGGCGATCAAAGATCACCTTCCCGGCGCCACTGTCCTCCTGTCTCCGGCCTGCGCGTCGTTCGACATGTTCAAGAACTTCGAGGAACGCGGCGACCGTTTCCGCGCCGAAGTCCTCAGGCTATGGCCCCAAAAAGAGAAGTCGCAATGACGACCGCACATACCATCACGCGTTTGGACACGAGCACCGTCGGCCGGTGGTGGTGGACCGTGGACAAGTGGATGCTGGCAGCGGTCACCATGCTGATCGTCATCGGTGTCATGTTGAATTTCGCCGCCGGCCCGCCGGCCGCCGAACGCATCCACGCCAGCGCATTCCATTTCGTGCGCAAGCAGATGGTGTTCCTGCCGCTGGTCGTGGCGGTGATCTTCTCCATCTCGCTGCTGACGCCCCTGTGGGTGCGGCGGTTCGCCGCCGTGGGGTTCGCGTTTTTCGGAATCCTGGTGTTGGCGACGCTGATTGCCGGCAACGAAGTCAACGGCGCGCGGCGCTGGCTCGCCGGCGGTTCGCTGCAGCCCTCGGAATTCCTAAAGCCCTTCTTTGTCGTCGTTGCCGCCTGGATGTTCTCCGAGCATCGTCTGCGCGAGGACTTCCCCGGCAACCTCATCGCCATGGGCCTGTGGCTGCTGGTGGCCGCCACCTTGCTCAGCCAGCCCGACGTCGGCATGACTCTGGTGGTCTCAGCGGTGTGGGCGTCGCAGTTCTTCATCGCCGGCCTGCCCATGATCTGGGTGATCCTGATCGTGGTGGCGGGATTGTCAGGCATCGTCGGCGCCTACTTCGTGTTCCCGCACGTGGCCAGCCGCGTGGACCGCTTCCTCGACCCCTCCAGCGGCGACACCTATCAGATCAGCCAGGCCATGCGCGCCTTCCAGCAGGGCGGCCTGTTCGGCCGTGGCCCCGGCGAAGGCCGCGTCAAGGAAGCGCTGCCCGACGCCCATACGGATTTCATCTTCGCCGTCGCCGGTGAAGAGTTCGGCGTCTTCCTGTGCATCCTGATCGTGGCGCTGTTCGCCTTCATCGTGTTGCGGGCCCTGACCAAAGCCATGCGCGAGGAAAACCTGTTCGTGCTGCTGGCCGTCGGCGGCCTGGCCGTCCAGTTCGGCCTGCAGGCGTTCATCAACATGGCGTCCAGCCTGCACATGATGCCGACCAAGGGCATGACGCTGCCGTTCATCTCCTACGGCGGATCGTCGCTGCTGGCGCTCGGCGTCGGTATGGGCATGATCCTGGCGCTCACCCGGCGGCGGCGCGACACGGAAGGACGGTTGGTATGATCGTCCCCCGCCAGACCCGCGAACCGTTGATCGTCCTCACCGCCGGTGGTACCGGCGGCCATGTGTTTCCGGCGGAAGCGCTGGCCCAGGCGCTGCTGAACGAAGGCTATCGCCTGGCGCTGATCACCGATCAGCGTGGCACCTCCTACAGCGGCACCCTCGGCATGGTGGAAACCCACGCGGTCAGCGGCCAGGGTATCGCCGGTCGCGGCGTCCTTGGGCTGGTCAAGGGTGCTGTCTCCCTCGGCCTCGGCGTGCTGCAGGCGCGCACCATCTTGAATCGCCTCAAGCCGTCAGCGGTGGTCGGGTTCGGCGGCTATGCCTCGGCCCCTGCCATGTTCGCCGCCGTCCAACTCGGCATCCCCACCGTAATTCACGAACAGAACGCGGTGCTGGGACGCGCCAACCGGTTGCTGGCCGGCAAGGTCAACCGCGTCTGCACGTCGTTCGAACTGGCCAAGCCCGCGCCGAAGACCGCCACGGTCTTACGCACCGGCATGCCGGTACGGCCCAGCATCGCCGCGCTGCGCAACGCGCTCTACGTGCCGCCGACGGCCACCGGCACCTTCCGGATTTTGGTGCTGGGCGGCAGCCAGGGTGCACGTATTTTCAGCGACGTGCTGCCGGCGGCCGTGCGCCTGCTGCCTGAATCCTTACGCAATCGTCTTGAGATCACCCAGCAGTGCCGTCCGGAAGACCTGGACCGCACCCACGCAGCTTACGTCGGCACGGGCGCCCACGCCCAATTGCGCGTGTTCTTCGACAATGTGCCGGAGTTGCTGGCGGGCACCCATCTGCTCATCGCCCGCTCAGGCGCGTCTACCGTCGGCGAAGTCAGCCTCATCGGCCGCCCGTCACTGCTGGTGCCTTACCCTTACGCTACCGACGATCACCAGAGCGCCAACGCCGCGGCTCTTGAGGCCTTCGGCGGCGCCTGGGCCCTGAAACAAAACGGCTTCACCCCCGCGGCCTTGGCCGCCCGCCTCGAAGCTCTTGCCGCAGCACCCCAGATGCTCGCCGATGCCGCCGACGCCGCCGGCCGCTTTGCCATGCCGGACGCCGCACAACGTCTCGCCGAGGTGGTGAGCACTGTCATGCGCGGCGAGAACGGCACCCGGCCGCACGCCACCAATCATGCCGCAGGCGCCTCCATGCCGCCGCGTATCGAACCGATGCAACGAGGAGTTATCTAGATGCAAGCTATGCCGCTCGACATCGGCATCATCCATTTCGTCGGCATCGGCGGGATCGGCATGTCCGGGATCGCCGAGGTTATGCATAACCTCGGCTACCAGGTGCAGGGCAGCGACATCGCCCAGAATGCCAACGTGGATCGCCTGCGCGCGCTCGGCATGCGTATCGAAGTCGGACACAAGGCCGAGAACCTGGGCGAAGCCCGGGTGATCGTCACTTCGTCGGCGGTGAAGCCGGACAATCCGGAAGTGGTAGCGGCGCGCAAAGCCATGCTGCCTATCGTGCGGCGCGCGGAAATGCTGGCCGAATTGATGCGCCTGAAGTGGTCCGTAGCCGTGGGTGGCACCCATGGCAAAACCACCACCACATCCCTGGTGGCGAGCGTGCTCGACGCCGCCGGCCTCGACCCTACCGTGATCAACGGCGGCATCATCAATGCCTACGGCACCAATGCCCGCCTCGGCGCCGGCGACTGGATGGTGGTGGAAGCCGACGAGTCCGACGGCACCTTCACCCGCCTACCCGCCACGATTGCCATCGTCACCAACATTGACCCCGAACATCTGGATTTCTACGGCGAATTCTCCAAGGTCAAGGCGGCGTTCCGCACCTTCGTGGAGTCCATCCCGTTCTATGGCTTCGGCGTGCTGTGCATCGACCACCCGGAAGTCCAGGCGCTGCTGCCGCTGCTCACGGACCGCAAGATCGTGTCCTACGGCCTGTCGCCCCTGGCCCAGGTGCGCGGCCTCAATGTGGTTCTGAATTCCGACGGCGTGCGCTTCGACGCCGCCATCTCCGACCGCATCACCGGCGGCGAGCGCGTGATCAAGGACATCAAACTCGCCATGTTCGGCCAACACAATGTGCTCAATGCTCTGGCCGCCGTATCGGTGGCCGCTGAAATGGGCGTGGCCGACGACGTGTTGAAAGAAGGCCTCGCCCGCTTCAAAGGCGTGAAGCGCCGCTTCACCAAAGTGGGCGAAGCCGGAGGCATCACGGTCATCGACGATTACGGCCATCACCCGGTGGAAATCGCCGCCGTGTTGCGCGCGGCGCGCACAGCCTCCAAGGGCCGCGTCATCGGCGTAGTGCAACCGCATCGCTTCACCCGCCTGCAGTCGCTGTTCTCCGAATTCTGCCAGTGCTTCAACGACGCCGATCATGTGGTGGTGGCGGACGTTTATCCCGCCGGGGAGGCGCCCATCGCCGGCGTCAACCGCGATGCCCTCATCAACGGGCTCCATGCCCATGGCCATCCCGCCGTCACGGCGCTCATGTCGCCCAAGCATCTGGCCGCAGTCATCGACGACATCGCCAAGCCCGGCGACATGGTGGTGTGCCTGGGCGCCGGCAATATTACGGCTTGGGCCCACGCGCTGCCCGCCGACCTGGCCGCGATCCAGAAGTCCAAAGGTGGTGCTGTATGATGGCAGCCCGAGCCATAACGTCCTTGACCGATCGGCTGCCGCGGGTGCGCGGCAGCTATGAAGGCATGGCCGATCTGGGCAAGCTGACCTGGTTCCGTGTCGGCGGTCCGGCGGAGGTGCTGTTCGCGCCCGCCGACGTCGCCGACCTGGCCGACTTCCTCAAAGGCTGCCCGCGCGGCGTCGACCTCACCGTCATCGGCCTCGGCGCCAACATGCTGGTGCGCGACGGCGGCGTGCCGGGCGTGACCATTCGACTGGGCAAGGCTTTTGCCGGCATCGCTGTCGACGGAATGACCCTCAAATGCGGCGCCGGTGCAGTCAACGCTACGGTCGCCACCGCCGCGCGCGACGCCGCCATCACCGGCCTCGAATTCCTCACCGGCATTCCCGGCACCATCGGCGGCGGCCTGCGCATGAACGCCGGCGCCTACGGATTCGAGTTCAAGGACATTTTCCGATCCGCCACCGCCCTCGACCGCAGCGGCGTCATCCACAAACTCGACGCCGCGGCCATGGGCTTCCACTACCGCCATATCGATGCGGCCGATGACCTGATCTTCGTCGGTGCGGAGATCGCAGGCGTTCCCGGCGATCAGGACGCCATCACCGCGCGCATGCGCGAGATCCGCACTGAACGGGAGCAGAGCCAACCCACCCAGGCCCGCACCGGCGGTTCCACCTTTGCCAATCCACCAGGCCACAAGGCCTGGAAGCTCATCGACGACGCCGGCTGCCGCGGCCTCATGCGCGGCGGAGCCCAGGTGTCGCCCAAGCACACCAATTTCCTGATCAACACCGGCGACGCCACCGCCGGCGACCTTGAAGGCCTGGGCGAAGACGTGCGTGCGCGCGTGAAAGCCGCCTCGGGCGTCGAGTTGCGCTGGGAAATCCGCCGCCTCGGCGTTCCTGCTGAAGACTCAAATGCAATGGGGACGCCATGAAGCGCCCCACACATATCCGCCGCGTCGCCGTGCTGCATGGCGGTTTCTCCAAGGAACGCGAAGTTTCGCTGGTCTCCGGCCGTGGCGCCGGCAATGCGCTGAAGGACAAAGGCCTCGACGTCGTCATGGTCGACGTGCGCCGCGACATGGGCGCCCTGGTGCGCGAGATCGAGACCGCCAAGCCCGACGTGGTGTTCAACGCCCTGCATGGCCGCTTTGGCGAGGACGGCTGCATTCAAGGCCTGCTCGATATGATGGACATCCCCTACACCAACTCCGGCCGCATGGCCTCGGCGGTCGCCATGGACAAGCCGGCGGCGAAGAAAATCTTCGCTTCGGTTGGAATCCCCGTGCCCGAAGAACGCGTGGTCACCCGCGCCGAGGCCGAGCGCGGCGACCTCATGGAACGCCCTTATGTGATCAAACCGGTGAACGAAGGCTCCAGCGTCGGGGTCAAGATCGTCATGGCGGGCAGCAATCACCCGCCGCTCGACGACCTGGGACTGGCCGACGACGACCTGGTGATGGCCGAGCGCTTCATCCCCGGCCGCGAAGTCACTGTCGCCATCATGGGCGACAAGGCCCTGGCCGTAACCGAGATCACCACCGCCCGCGACTTCTATGACTACGAAGCCAAATATGCAGCCGGCGGGTCCAAGCATGTCCTGCCCGCCGCCCTGGACCGCGCCCTCTATGACCGCGCCATGGACCTGTCCTTGGCCGCACACCGCGCGCTGGGCTGCCGCGGTGTCAGCCGCGCCGATCTGCGTCTCGATGGCGACGAATTCTACATGCTCGAGGTCAATACCCAGCCCGGCCTCACGCCCACATCGCTGGTGCCCGAACAGGCGGCGCATGTGGGCATGAGCTACGGCGACCTGGTTCTCTGGATGGTGGAGCACGCCCAATGCGATGGATGATTCCACCTATGCTCACCTCGGTGCGCATGCTGCTCGGCACCGCCGTCGTCGCGATTGTCGGCGCCGGTCTCGTGGCCGTGAAGCTGGGCGGCCTGCCGCTTGGCATCGACGGCGAACGGATGGGCGCCATTGCCATCGATACCAGTGCGGCCCTGGGCATGCGCCTGCAGAACCTCACCGTCGAAGGCCGCTCCATGACGGGGCGTGAGGATCTGCTGGCGGCGGTGGATGCGGACCGCGGCATGCCGATTCTGGGCATCGACGTTGCCAAAGCTCGCGCCCAGATCGAGGCGCTGCCGTGGGTGAAAACCGCGAAGATCGAACGCCATCTGCCCGATTCCGTGCGCATCGAGATCGAGGAGCGCACGCCTTACGCGCTGTGGCAGCAGGAACGCCGCTATTTCCTGGTGGACCGGGACGGCAAGCCCATCGTCGAAGTGCCCGAAGTGGACTTGGCCGCCCAATCCCTGCCGCTGATCGTCGGCAACGACGCGCCGCGCCACGCCAGCGCTCTGTTCGCCGCCATCGAGACCAATCCGGAACTGGGCACGCGCGTGCGTGCCGCGGTTCGTGTGGGCGAGCGCCGCTGGAACCTCTACCTCGACACCTTCGAGAACGGCATCGCCGTGCGCTTCCCCGAGGACGGCTTCGCCGCCGCCTGGACGCGCCTGGGCCTCCTGGAAAAAAACTACCAGATCCTCGAACGCGACCTGGAATTCATCGACTTGCGTCTGGAAGACCGCCTGATCGTGCGGGTCCACAAGGATCCCAACGCGCCCGTGAAACCGGGCACGGCGAAAAAGGCCGTCAAGACCGCCGCCAAAGACGCATAGGGATAAGGAGCCGTCATATGTCCAAAACCATTCCACGCAATCCCTCCATCGCCGCTCTCGATATCGGCACCACCAAGGTCGCCTGTTTCATCGCCAGCCGCGGCGAGGACGAGGAACTGCATGTGACCGGTGTCGGCCATCACCGCGCCCGCGGCATGCGCGGCGGCCAGGTCACCAACCTCGACGAGGCCGAAGCCTCGGTGCGCGCCGCCGTGGACGCCGCCGAACAGATGTCCAATACCCGCATCGAGAAGGTCTACGTCAACATGTCCTGCGGCACGCCGCAGTCGACCCGCGTGGACGTGGAACTCGCGGTCTCCGGCCACCAGATCCGCGACACCGACGTGCGCCGGGTGCTCGACCACGGCAGCGCGCAATACGACGCCAACGACCGCGACCTGATCCACTGCATCCCCACCGGGTACTCCATCGACGGCGGCAACGGCATCATCGACCCGCGCGGCATGTACGGCGATCGTCTGGGCGTAAATATCCACCTCGTCACCGCCGCTGTCGGGCCCGCGCGCAACCTCGCCACCGTCATCGACCGCTGCCACCTGGACATCGAGGATCGCGTGGTCTCGCCCTACGCCAGCGGCCTCGCCTGCCTGGTGGAGGACGAAAAGGACCTTGGCGTCACCGTCATCGACATGGGGGGCGGCACTACGTCCATCGCCGTGTTCATGGAGAGCCAGGTGGTGTTCGTGGAAAGCCTTCCCGTGGGCGGGCACCACGTCACCAACGACATCGCCAAGGGCCTGTCGACGCCGGTCGCCAAGGCCGAACGCCTCAAGACCGTCTACGGCAGCGTCGCGTCCTCACCGGCCGATGCCCGCGAGATCCTTAAGGTGCCCATGGTCGGCGAAGAGGATGAATCCACTGCCAATGAGATTCCGCGCTCCATGCTGGTGCAGATCGTGCAGCCGCGCCTCGAGGAAACTTTCGAGCTGGTGCGCAGCCATCTCGAGCACTCCGGCTTCGCCAAGATGGCGGGCCGGCGCGTGGTGCTGACCGGCGGCGCCAGCCAGCTCGAAGGCGTGCGCGACCTCGCCGAGTTGGTTCTGGACAAACAGGTGCGCCTCGGGCGCCCCAAAGCCATTCGCGGACTCCCGGACTCGCTGTCCGGCCCCGCGTTTTCGACGGCTGCCGGCCTGCTTCGCTATGGCCAGCAAGAGCACGTTGCACGACCCGATTACGCAGCCATGGACTCCGCCAACAAGAAGCGGGGCCTTGGAAAGATTGGCCGATGGCTGCGGGAGAACTTCTGATGAGGGAAGGACCAAACAACAGAGTCGGCGATCCATCGACCGGCCCGCCTTGCGACAAAACTCCTGTCCACAAAAACCAAAAACAATCGGCGTGGAAACCACGCCCGCGAGCAAAACAAGAACAAGCACACAAGATTTTCGGTCATCAGAAATTCGGAGGCTAACATGACAATCAATATCAGCGTTCCCAAGACCACCATCGAAGCCCAACTGAAGCCGCGCATTGCCGTGATCGGCGTCGGCGGCGCCGGCGGCAACGCCGTCAACAACATGATCCAGAGCGCCATGGAAGGCTGCGACTTCGTCGTCGCCAACACCGACGCCCAGGCTTTGTCACTCTCGCGTACCGACCGTCGCATTCAACTCGGCCGCGACACTACCCAAGGCCTCGGCGCCGGCGCCCAGCCCACCATCGGGCGTCACGCTGCCGAAGAAGCCATCGAGATCATCAGCCGTGAACTGGAAGGCGCGCACATGGCCTTCATCACCGCCGGCATGGGCGGTGGCACCGGCACAGGCGCCGCACCCGTCATCGCGCGCATCGCCCGTGAGATGGGCGTGCTCACGGTCGGTGTGGTGACCAAGCCGTTCCACTTCGAAGGTATCCACCGCATGCGCCTCGCCGAAGCCGGCATCGAGGAACTGGCGGCGTTTGTCGATACCCTGATCGTGATCCCGAACCAGAACCTGTTCCGCGTGGCCAACGAAAAGACCACCTTCGCCGACGCCTTCAAGATGGCCGATGACGTTCTGCACGGCGGCGTCCGCAGCGTCACCGACCTGATGATGATGCCGGGGATGATCAACCTGGACTTCGCCGACGTGCGCACGGTCATGAAGGAAATGGGCCGGGCCATGATGGGCACGGGCGAAGCGTCCGGCGACCGCCGCGCGCTCGACGCCGCCGAAGCCGCCATCGCGAACCCACTCCTGGAGGAGACCTCCATGAAGGGCGCCAAGGGCGTGCTCATCAACATCACCGGCGGCAACGACATCACCCTGTTCGAGGTCGATGAAGCCGCCAACCGTATCCGGGATGAAGTGGAAAGCGACGCCCACATCATCTTTGGCTCATGCTTCGACGAAACCATGGAAGGCAAGATCCGCGTCTCCGTGGTGGCCACCGGCATCGACTCCGAAGCCGGCATCCAGCCGCGTCCGATGGCGGCGCGGACCGAAACCCGCGCTGTGGGCCGCCGCCTCCCGGCGGAAGTCCGCACCCCGGCCCCGACCGCGCGCGCCCCGGTCACGGCCGCCGCTCCGGCCGCTCCGGCGGTGGAACGTGCTCCCGCTCCCGTGCAGCCGAGCTTCACCCAGTTCGGCTTCGGCGGCCCGACCCTGGCGCCCGCCCACGGCGCCATGGACCTTCAGGCCGAAGAACGGGCGCTCATGGAAATGACCGCTGCGGTCCGCAAGGAAGTGGAAGCTGAAGTTGAAGCGGAAATGCCGGTGGTGGCCTCCCAGGCCGCTGCCGTCGCCGAAGCCATCGCCGCCGCTCCGGCGGCAGCCCCGCCGCGCACCATCGCGGCGATGGTTGCTCCGGTCATGCCGACCGCTCCTATGATGGCGCCGATGCCCTCAAACGTGTTCGGCGGCGCGCCGATCGCGCGTGATGTGTTCGTGGCCCGGGCTCCGGTGGAACCGCGCCAGCCGGAGTTCCGCATGGAACCGATGCCGGAACCCAAGCCTGCTCCCGTCGCGGAACCGGCCCCCGTCGCCACCGCTCCGGCGCCGGCCCCCAGGATCGACCCCGCCCGGGTCAGCCCGTTCGGCCGCTACCGCAGCCTGACCACCCGCAAGCCGGAAGACGCGCCCAAGGCGCCAGAGCCGCAAGCCAAGGTCGAGAAGGCCGGAAGCCTGAACATTTCTGTCGGCCCCCAGGACCGTCCTTTGAGTTCTCGCGACGAGGACGAACTGGAAATCCCGGCGTTCCTGCGTCGGCAAGCTAACTAAGCAGATCACCTAACCAAGATCGGA
>CANISR010000032.1 GCA_947470105.1 Fidelibacterota bacterium
ACGGTAGAGGCCCGAAGACCAAGAAATAGGACAACGCGGTGCTGCTGGGTGGGAAACCAAAGGCACGCTGCGGCGTTGAGAACGCATGCCCAAACGCCGCCCTCCCGCCGAACCGCCGGCGCACGCCGCGCGTGCCCTCAAAGAGTACCGCCGCAAGCGAGATTTTACGCAGAGCGCCGAACCCAGCGGTGATCGGCACGCCGCTACCAGCGGCCAGTCGTTCGTGGTGCAAAAACACGAGGCCAGCCACCTGCATTACGACTTCCGGCTGGAACTGGATGGCGTGCTCAAGAGCTGGGCCGTCGCCAAAGGGCCCAGCGTCGATCCGGCGGTCAAGCGGCTTGCGGTCGAGACCGAGGATCACCCGCTCACTTACGGGGACTTCGAGGGCACCATTCCCAAGGGCCAATACGGTGGCGGTACCGTGATGGTCTGGGATCAAGGCACCTGGGAACCCACCGAAGACCCGCGACAGGGATTCAAAGCCGGACGCCTGAAGTTCGCGTTGCACGGGGAAAAGATGAAAGGTCTTTGGGCCCTGGTGCGCATGAAACGCCGACCCCAGGACCGCCGCCCGAACTGGCTGCTGATCAAGGACAAGGACCCGGCGGCCGTTCCCGGCGACCCCGACAAGCTTCTGCGCCGCGACAAGAGCGCAAAGACCGCCCGCAGCATGACGGCGATCGCGGCGGGGAAAGATGTCTGGCGTTCGAATCGCACCGACCAAGTGGCGAAGCCCAAAAAAAGGCCAAGCCCAAGCGGGCACGCAAAAGCCGCGGGGCTGCGCCGCCGGTCTTTATCGCCCCGCAGCTCGCGACTCGTGTGGACGCGCCCCCCCCAAGGCGACGACTGGTTGCACGAAATCAAGTTCGACGGCTATCGTTTGCTGGTCCGCGTGCACGATGGCGATGTGCGGATCCTGACTCGCCACGAGAAGGACTGGACCGATAAGTTCACCGATCTCGCTGCGGCCTTGCAAGACATCGCCGCGACCAGCGCCTATATCGACGGCGAGGCGGTGATTTTCGATGAAAACGGCATGAGCGATTTCGGCGCGCTTCAGACCTGGTTCAAGGCGCCGGCCGGCCGCGCGGTGACGTTCTGTGCTTTTGACCTTCTGCATCTGGACGGCAAGGACCTGCGCGGGGAGCCCCTGACGGCGCGTAAGGCGGCCCTGCAGACCCTGCTCGACGGCAGCGCTCTTCCTGCGGTCAAATACAGCGATCATCAGGAGGGTGGCGGCGAGGCCTTTTTCGCCGCGGCTAAAGGATTGGGCGTGGAAGGCATCATCTCCAAGCGTGCCGACGCTCCCTATACGTCGGGGCGCACCCAGGGCTGGCTCAAAATCAAACGCATCGAGCGCCAGGAATTCGTCATCGGCGGCTATATACCGTCCGCAAAAAGTCCCAAAGCGGTCGGCGCCCTGCTTATGGGCGAGTGCCGCGGCGGCAAGCTGTCGTATGTGGGCAAGGTCGGCACCGGCTATACTCAGGCGTCCGCGCGGGAGTTGTTCGCGAAACTCTCAAAACGCGCGTCCAAAGCCGCACCCTTTGAAAGCGTGCCGGCGGAGGCGCGACGGGGCGCTGTCTGGGCCAAGCCCCAGCTGGTGGCCGAGGTCGAATTCGGCGCCTGGACCGCCGACCGCATCCTACGCCACGCCGCCTTCATCGCCTTGCGCGAAGACAAGACCGCTCGCGACGTCAAGCCCGAGCGCGTGCTGCCGGTGAAGAAGGTTACAGCCGAGGACAATGCCGTCCGCGGCATCACCGTCACCCATCCCGAGCGGGTGATATATGCCGCCGAGAAGATCACCAAGCTCGACGTCGCCCGTTACTACGAGGCTGTCGCCGACGTGATGCTGCCGCATATCGCGGAGCGGCCGCTATCCTTGGTTCGCTGCCCTGACGGCGTCGGGCCCGCCTGCTTCTTCCAGAAGCATGTGGGCGCCGGCCTGCCGGAAAGCATCCGGGAAGAACGCATTTCCGCCAAAGACCGTGTCATCGTCCTGCACTCCGCCGAAGGGCTTATTTCCCTGGTGCAACGCGGCGTCCTCGAAATTCATTGCTGGGGCTCGCATCTCGATACCGTCGAGCAACCCGATCTTTTGGTTTTCGACTTCGATCCCGACACGGCCGTGCAATGGAAAGCCGTGGTCGCGGCCGCGGTCACGATGCGCGGCGAACTGAAGGCCTTGGGTCTGAAGTCATTCGTGAAAACCACCGGCGGCAAAGGCCTGCATGTGGTGGTGCCGCTGACCCCGGGTCTGGAGTGGGACGGTATCAAGCAATTCTCACGCGCCGTCGCCGACCGTTTCGCGGCGCGCGACCCCAAACGGTACCTGGTCAACATGGCAATGAAATTGCGCAAAGGCAGGATCTTCGTGGACTACCTGCGCAACGGCCGCGGCGCCACCGCGGTGGCGCCCTACTCCACCCGCGCGCGGCCCGGCGGGCGCATCGCGACCCCGGTATCCTGGGACGAATTGGAAGGCGGCGCCAAGCCCGCGGACTTCACCATCGCCTCGGTGCCCAAACGGATTTTAGGGCGATTCAAGGATCCGTGGCGGGACATCAACACCCTGCGGCAATCCATCACCGCCAAGATGATCGAGACGCTGATCGACCAGAATTAGTGCCTTGCGCAATGGTTTCAGCTTCCGGCGAACAACTGCGCAATACCCTTTACGGTGTCTTCCGCTTCGGCGCGATCGGGAAGCGCCGTGGCGTCGTTAAAACCCTGATACTCGTCGCCGCCGTGCTGGAACAGGAACCCGTCACGCCGCGGCAGGAAGGAATTCCCCCGGTAAGACAGGCCGTAGTGAACATCCGGTTGCGGAATACCGCGTGTGGTCTGGCCGCGCACAGGGATGATGGAATTGTCCCCGAGCAGCGCGCGGGCGCCGTAGCCGGTGGCGTTGATGATGGTCCGCTCCGGCAGGCGCGCGAATTCCGCCGCATTGTGAAACTCGGTGATCTCGATCCGGCCGCCGTACTGGTGGAATTCCGACAGCAGGTAGTGGGAGTACTCGACGATATTGAACATCAAATGCGACGTCGGCCGCACATAGCGCTGCCCAAACGGATGCTGCCCTGGCCCATAGGTCGGGCCCCGGACGATCAGGTCCGGCGTCAATTCCCGCTGTAGGCGCGCGAATTCCGGCCGCGTGTCGCCGGCAGGCCGTTCCCGCGGTTGAAAGCCCGAGAGCGAGTCCACCACGGCGTAGGTGTCGATATATTCAATTGGATCGCCCGGGAGGCCTAGCAGGTCCTGATACGCCAGGAATGAGCGACGGCACATGCCCTCCCACAGCGTCTTGAAGGCGGGCGTCACGTGCTCCTCGAAGCAGATACGCGAGGCCGGCGTAAAAGAGCCGGTCGCCAGTGACGACCGTACGTTGGGCGGCAACTCCTTAGCGTAGATCACGACCTTTGCCCCGGCCCGTTGCAGCGTCAGAGCCGAGGTAAGGCCCAAGGCGCCCGCGCCGATAACGGCGATTTGTTTCTCGCCGGTGGCGAGCGCCTTGTCGCTGGCGATGGCGCTCGACCCCCATGACAGCGACCAGCCGCTGCCGCCGTGGCCGTAGTTATGAACGACCGTCTTGCCGGCGATGGATTCTACGTCGAGCCGCGGCCCCTGAGGGCGGAACGGCCGCGTGCAGACATTGATGCGGGTGATGCGGTCGACGCCGGCGTTGATCCGCGGCAGCTGGAGGACCGATGAAGATGCCGCGAAGGACGGGCTACCCTTGGTCATCGGGCCCGCGCACCCCGCGAGCGCACCGAGACTGAGGAGCGCGCCGGTCTCCGCCATCATGCGCCGGCGTCCGATTGCGATCGTCATAGCGCCCTCCGGGTCAACCAGGAGCTATTAGTCTAGAGCAGCCTTTTGCTGCGGTGCAACAAGATCGTCTAGGCCGTGCGCTGGTGCCGGAAACTAGCGGGCAGCCGGGGCATTCCGATCTTCTCATAGAAGCCGACCGCTTCCGGCGCCGCCGCGAGGATGACGCTGACCCCGGGGCCCAACCGCTTGCGGGTGTCCTAGATCAGACCGGTGCCGATCCCCTGGCCCTGCATCTTTTTGGATACCGCGAGGTCGGAGAGATAGCAGCAATAAACCCTGTCGGTGAGCGAACGGGCCACTCCGACCAACGCGCCGGCGCGGCGCGCGGTGACGATCAGGTCGGCCCGCCGCAGCATGGCGCCAAGCCGGGCCTCGTCCTCTACCGGCCTGCGGGCAGCCAGGCCGGACTCGACCAGTACCGCGCGGAACTCAGCCGCGCCCAGGTCCGGCTCTTCCGTGTACACTACCTCGTCCATGAACCGGCCCCACGCTACCCAAAGAATTTGGGAATAAATGTTCCTGGTACAATTAACGGCAGCATGACCACGATCTTCAAGATACTTCCCCGTAAGGAATGGCTCATCGCGCGCGAGGCAGAACTCTTCGCCGGGTCGGGCATCGATCACCGCGACGGCTATATCCATTTCTCCACTGCGGCGCAGGCGCAGGAAACCGCCCGCCTCCATTTTCGCAATCAGGCCGACTTGGTCGTGCTCGAAATCGACGCTGCGACTCTCGACCTCGTTTGGGAACCGTCCCGGGGCGGAGCGCTGTTTCCCCATCTGTACGGGACGCTACCGACATCGCTCGTCACCGCCGTCCACGAGGCGCCCCTCGACACCGGCGGCGTGCCGGTCTTCGTACCCGGTGGCTCTCCATTAAAATGACCTGGCTCACCCTTTCAATGACGATGCTGTTCGGCGCGCCGGCAGCGCAGGCGCAGCAGTCGGCGGCCGAGGCGCTGCGCAAGCCCAGGCGGGCCTGTTGCACCGGCCGTACATGGTCGCAACCGACTCACACGGCAATCTCTACATCGGTGAGGTCGACGGCGTCGCACGGGCGCAGAAGTATTTACGCTATGGCCCCGCCGGCTGCAGTGGAAAAGGCAACGCCCGTGTGGGGGATTACACCAACCACTAAGTAGCCGGCCGGCACGGAAACGGCGCGCGCGCCGTGGCCTCGCCCGCGACATTGCGCGCGCGCAGATGAAATTGCGCGCCCTCCAGTTCAGGCAGGCCTGCGGGGCTATAGTAAATGTGCCGCCCTGTCGGCTGCGATCCCAAAGAAGCTTTGACGCCCTCCAGAATTCCGCCGTCGGCCAGTCGAAGCTCGCCCCACACTTCGGTCTCCAGTCCCATGGCATTCGCGCGCACGGCGTAGCACGGCGGATTCCCCACGCGCTCCAGTACCGCCACGCTTTCGATCACCGGCGCGAGGGTCTGAGGCACGGCCCGGGAAGCGACGTCGCCACCGATCTGCTCGCCGCCATCCTCAAGCACCGCGCGGTAGTAGGCCGTGGCGCCGGGAGTCAGGCCGCCGACTTCTTCTAATACCGAGCAAGCGGAGCCATCGGGCGTGAACACCGCACCGTCCCCAAAGACTTCGACGCTATCAAGGCCGCAGTGTTGCGCGTGATAGCCCGACAGTATTCGTAAGATCACACGGCAGGCCGGGGCGGCCGCCGTGAGATACGCCAGCACGTATGAATGCCCTTTCCGGTCCGGGCGGCCTTCGGGCATCGTGCCCGACCACAATATGTGCCGGTCGCCCGTGGAGTCCTCACCCAGGAGCTCGACATCGCATGCCGGCCAGTAGGGATGCTGGTTGATCTGAATGCGCGACGGAGTCACCGGGGTCTTGAGCTCCCAAACGAACTCTTGAGGCAAATCCGGAGCGGGGGCGCTGGTCCACAGCGCGTCGTCATACCCGCGATGCCCGGCCGTCAACAGCAGCGGGTCGGACCCATCGGGCGGAAACCGCACCAACTGGCGCCCGCGGCTTGCGACAGGATGGAATAGTCGCGGCAGACGATTTCCGCGTCATGGATCACAAGATCGCCGGCCGGCGGGCGGCGTACGTCACCGAAAGCAAAGATGAACACGAACGGCGCGTTATTGGCGCCCAGAGTGGTGTCCAGAGGCGCGCGCCGATACCGGCTCGCCTGCGCGCCTTGTTCCTTTGGGTTATTGCCGGTGTAGGTCCACGCGCGTGGATCGTTGGGGAACGTGAGCGACACTTTCCGCAAATGGGCTTGACTGAGCACATCGTCCGGGAAGGGTGTGCCGGTCAAAGCCCACTGCGATCTGAAACTGCCGGCCGCATCGCGGCCCGCATGTGTGATTCAGAAATGCAGCGCCGCACCATGTTGCTCCAGGTTTTGGCCACAGAGCGTGAAAGTAATCTCTGTGTCCCTAAGATCCTGGACGCCGCCACCGACCGGCCAACAGATGCGCTCCTGAGGCGGCGCCACCCCGGGCGGCGCCTGACTCCAGCACAAACCGATGGCCATATCCTGGGCGCCGGGGATGGGGCCATATTCGAAACGCCAGCGGGCTCCGGGTGAAACCGGCGCCACGCGGGCGGCCAGCACTGCGGCCGTATTGCCGATGACATCTGCCCCGATTGGAGTGATTGCATCCGGCTCCACCGCCGGCATGTGAAATTCAATTGCGGCCGATCTATCTTCGGCGGCGGTCATGCGGATTGAGTAGGTCTGGCCGGGCAATGCATCCTCTACGGTAGCGCGCCACTCCATGAACGGTCCCGCTTCGCGGGCCACCGCACCGGGGATGCGCCGGGGCGCATGTTCGCCGCCGGGCGACGCCACCGCCCATTCGAACACGACGGCGCCCCCGGTCGATACGCCGCGCAGTTCCACGTATCCGAATTCGTCCATCACCGGCTGCCACGGCTGCAAGCGGCCCACATCGCGGAAGCCCTTATTGAAAGCCTCCCGGTCGCGGAGATAGAGCGCCTGTGCGAGCACGGCGTCAGTCGCGGCAAGACTGCTCGCGATCCGCTGCGGCCGGAAATCCCCCACGGGAAACCCTGTTCGACCGCGTCCGCGTAGACGCTCATGGCGTCTTCGGTGCGCCCCAGGCGATAGAGAAGATTCGGCAGATCGTAGGCAGCCATGGCGCGTTCGGCGGGATCTTCCGACCGCCACAGCGCCTCCGCCAATCGTGTCCGGGCCTCGATATCCTGACCCTTGGCCAGAACCCGCAGCAGCGCGATGGCCTGGCGGTTATCCAGACGGCGCGCCTGGGCCGCAGCCATGACTTTTTTGGATTCAAGTGCGAGCCCGGCCGGCATCAATCCGGCCCCAATCAAAAGGCGTGCCGCTTCCGCCCGATCACCGACCAGGACCTCGCACGCCACGGCTTCCTCCAGGCTTTGACCGGAGGAATGCTGCGTCAGCCGCGCATGTTCGCGGAAGGAGGCCGAAGCCGCCCGGTACTGGCCGCTGTCTCGTTGGCTGTTGGCGAGGTCCTCCAGCAGGGCGGCGTCGCCTGGCACCGCACGGAATGCAGCGCTCAGGATGTCAACCGCTTCCGCGGCCCGGCCGGTTTCCCGTAGCACGACGCCGAACAACCGTACGACCCCGGCGTCGGCGGGATCCCGGGCTAGTGCCTCGCGGGCACGGCGTTCGGCGCCAATGTGATCCCCCGCGGCCAAGCGCTCGGCAATCTCAGACGGGGAGATCATCGGGCGGTGCCTTGGAGCATAGGTCCGCGCGCCTCACGGCCGATGCGCGGAAAAAATAGTGCGAGGATTCTCAAAAGGTCAGCTCTGGGCTCGAAGACAAAGCGCCCGGCACTGTACCGCAATTTTCACGCCGTGTGGCGCATCAAACCGCGGCGGCATGCCGCCGCTTGAGCAGACCTCCGCCGCTTCAGCCAAAAGTCGCGTTGAGAGCGTGCACCATGATCAGGCTCGCCTGGGTTTCCGGCCCAAGTGACGGCAACACGGCCGGCGGTCTGCGGCGAAGTGCCGGCGGCTCGGGGGCATCGGCCAGCATCGCCGCGATCCGCTGCGGATAGGACATAGTCGGCGAAAACGTTTGCCGGTCGGACTTCGGGGCCGAGGATCCGCCCCTCCGGCCGCCGGGAGAACCTGTTCTGCTTGTGGTGTTGATGTCGTAAATTTGCGCGGTCTGGATCGCCATGGATTTCATCCTCGAAAGAACATCTCAACGGCCTCCAGATAGGCGGCAACCGCAGGATCCGCAGTGGGACTGTCCCCGCCGCCTCGGCATGCGAGCCGCGCAGCAACTGCATGCCGCGACTCAAAATCATTTGCGCGGCGCGGCAATAATTTGTATTTAAATCAACATATTAAGCGGCAAGACACTGCGGCGGTCCGCCAATGCACCGCGCTGCGACACGCTGCCGTGCTAGGTTCCGGGCTGCTGCCGGCCGTCAGCAGCGCGTCGACTAAGGCCGCGGGATTTCGCGATGGATGCATCACCTTTGGAGACCATGGCCACGCAGGTCGCGGACTTTGCTAAACGCAAAGGCTTCTGCCTCGTCAAAGGCCTCTACGATCTGAACTTCACCCAGCAAGCCGAAGATCTGCTTGCCTCAGACCCGGCAGCGGCCCTCGCCCGCTACCGCAGTCACCCTGCCACCATAGCCATCGCCACGGCGCTCGCCGGTCCGGACTTTGATTCCGTCGGGCAGGACGCGACGAATTACAAACCCGATCCGGCGAAGCTTTACCGGCAGTGGCACAATGACGCGGCATCGTGGTCTCAACCCGACGGCACGCTGCTGCATATGTGGCGGTTCGCGATCTACTTCAGGGACTACGCGGCCAACAGCGGCGGACTTATGATTCGCCCGCGGTCCCACCTCGGCGAACACACGCAGCCTATCGCGCTGCCGTCGCAGCCGGGCGACCTGGTAATCTGGAACCACCGCACCCTTCATGCCGCGGGCGCCAAGGTCAATGGAACGCCGGACGCCTATCCGCGCAACGCCATCTTCTTCGACATCGTGCCGCTCGGCCCCAACCGCGACCGGTTTTTGGAGTGGATCCGGACCGAAGGCGGCAACAAGGGCCAGAAGAAGTCCGTGGCCAAGGCGGCGACCTGACGCTATCGTGTCAGTGAAAGCCAATTGCAAGCTAACGGCCTGAAATTATTGCCGATCTCCGCCGCGCGCCTTTTGCGCCTTGAGCCAAATCTATAGTCTTCTGTCTCCGCAACGGGCGGACCACATCCATTCGGGGAGATACCATGCGCAAATTCCTCACCGCGAGCGCTGCACTCGCATTTTCCACTGCTCTGATGCTTGCTCACGCACCGGCTTATGCCGCCGCAGCTTCGAGTTCGCTGGTCGAGTTCGAGATGATGACCTGGCCGGAAGTGAAAGCGGCGCTGGCCGCGGGTAAGACTACGGCTTTGATCTATACCGGCGGCACCGAGCAACGCGGCCCGCAGAACGTCAACGGCGGTCACACGCTGCTGGGCCGCCCCACAGTGAAGGCCATCGCCGAGAAACTGGGCAACGCCATTGCCATGCCGGTCCTGCCGTACACACCGAACAATGCCAGCGCCGACCTGCCCGGCACCATCGGGTTGACGGGCGACATCCTTGCCATGGTTCTCGAACGCATTACCGAGCAGTCCATCGCCACCGGCTTCAAGAACGTCGTGCTGATGGGCGACCACGGCGGCGGCCAGGGCCCGCTTGGTCCCAAAAACGTCTATGACACCGTGGCCAAAAAACTCGACGCCAAGTATGCCGCCCAAGGTGTGCATGTGTACTACTGCGATCAGGTCTACGCGCCGGCCAATGCCGAATTCGATAAACTGACCATGGCCAAAGGATTGCCACTCGGCGCCCATGCCGGAATCTCCGACACGTCGGAGATGATGTATCTGGAGCACGGCGAAAACTGGGTGCGTAAAGACCTGCTGCCGACCGCCGTGGGCACGCCGCTCAACAACGAAGGCAAACCCACTGGTCCCGACCCCAAGAACGGCATTACGGGCGATGCGCGTCCTTCGTCGGCCGAACTCGGGAAGCTGATGTTCGAAACCAAGGTCGCCTACGCGGTGAAGCAGATCCAGAGCTTCATCCCGCCGAAGAAATAGCTGACTGCCGTTAATCAAAACGCCCCGGGTAGTTCCGGGGCGTTTTTTTTGAGCTGAATTTGACCGCAACCGTCGTATCCTGACGGCGAAGAAAAGCGTCCGCCACACATCAGCCCGGCAAGATTCCCTCCGTATTTTCACATCATGACAAATGACCTACGGACGCTGCTGAAGGCGGCGATGGATGCGCATCGGAGCCAAAACCTGGATGAGGCGGAGCGGCTTGGCCGCGAGGTCTTGAGCCAGGATCCGGAGCAGATCGACGCGCTGCATTTGCTAGGCGCCATCGCCCATCAGCGCGGAGATCAGGCGGCGGCCATCGCCGCCATTTCGGCCGCGGTGGCGCGCAAGCCCTCGTCCGCCGCGCTGCACCGCAGCCTCGCCCATGCTTATCGCGCCGCCACCGATTCCGCCAAGGCCGCCGAACACTACAGCCGCGCCATCGACCTCGAACCGGGAGACGCAAAGACCCATTTCAGCCTTGCTGCCATTCTCGGCGAGCAGGGTGATTTTGCCGGTGCGGCGCTGCACGGCGAACATGCGGTCTCCTTGAATCCTCAGGATATCAAGGCGCATTGCCTTCTCGCCTACGCACTGCAGAGCCAGAATAAGCTTGAGGACGCCGCAGCCCGCTACGAACAGGCGTTGACGCTCGATCCCCGCCTAGCGGAAGCCTTCAATAATCTGGGCCTTATCTACCGGACTCTCGGTGACCTCCCGCGCGCCCTCGCCAATCTTGAGGGCGCCCTGGAGATCAAACCGGACTACGCCGACGCCCACTACAATCGCGGGCTGGTACTTGAATCCCTGGAACGGCTGGAAGAAGCCCTGGCCAGTTACACGCGCGCGACCGACCTGGCGCCGGGGCATGTGGATGCCCAATGGAACGAAGGCCTGCTTCGGCTTCTCTTCGGAGACTACGCGCGCGGCTGGGCAAAATATGAAGCGCGGGCGCGGCGCGGCGTGACGGCGCGTGTTCCGACGCCGCCCTGGACAGGCGAAACGGCCCCCGGAAAAACCCTCCTGATTCATACGGAGCAAGGCTTCGGCGATACCATCCAGTTCATCCGCTACGTCGCGGCTATCCGGGACCGGGTCGGCCGCATGATCGTCCAGTGCGATCCCAAGCTGATGCGTTTGCTGCAATCGGTGTCTGGCGTGGATCAGGTCATTCCGCGCGGCGAACCGGTGGTATTCGATATCCACCTGCCCCTCATGAGCCTGCCGTTTATAGCTGGGACCACCGTTCAAACCATTCCCACGCCCATCCCCTACTTTCAACCGGCACCGGCCGACGTGGAAAAATGGCGAAACCGGCTGAAGCCTGAGCTTAACGTCGGCCTGGTCTGGCGCGGCGACCCCGCCAATGCGATTTATGCCCGGAAAATCGTGCCGCCCGATATGCTGGCCAATATCCTGGCCGCGGCGCCGGTGAATTGGGTCAGCCTGCAGATCGATGCGGCGCCTGATGAGCTTCGCGCGCTCGCGGCTAGTGGCGGTCACATCGACGACCTCGGCCGGGAACTCTCCGACTGGGCCGATACAGCAGCCCTCGTCAGTTCCCTCGACCTGGTAATCGCCATCGATACCGCCGTGGCCCACCTCGCGGGAGCGCTGGGCCGGCCGTGCTGGATTATGTTGCCGGCCATACCCGATTGGCGCTGGCTGCTCGAGCGCAACGATAGCCCCTGGTACCCAAGCACGACCCTCTTCCGGCAGCAGACCGCCGGCGACTGGGCGCCGGTGCTCCAGGATATCCAGGCTGAGCTGCGCGCGATCGTCCCTCGCCCCCGGGTCTGATTTGACGCATATTTGTGGGCCTGCGCGTTCCACACAGGGAGCAGATCCATGAAGATGTTCAAGCGCCTTGCTGCACAAACGGCACTCGCCCTCGTTTGCTTCTCAGCGGCGGCGCAGGACAAAATTGCAGAGACCTATCGCGACGCGACTGCGCGCATCATTGCCGAAGCAACATCGCCCGCGACGGCGGCGAATGCCTGGAACCGCCTTGCCGAACTCACCGACAAGTATCCGGCGCGTTTGAGCGGCAGCACCAATCTCGAGGGCGCCATCCTGTGGGCCGCCGACCAAATGAAGCGCGATGGTCTCGCCAAGGTCCGGGTCGAAAAGGTCATGGTGCCCCACTGGGTGCGGGGCCAGGAGAGCGGCGCCATCGTCCGGCCTTACCCGCAGCCTCTGGCTCTCGTCGCGCTCGGCGGCAGCGTCGGCACAGCCGGCGTTGAAGCCGAGGTGCTGGTCGTTAAGAGCTTCGACGAACTTGACGCGCGCGCCGCCGAGGTCAAGGGCAAGATCGTCGTTTACAATGTCGTGTACGACGAGGCCGCCGATCCCATCGTCGCCTACCGTCAAGGAACCCAGTACCGCGGCAGCGGCGCCTCGCGCGCCGCAAAACACGGCGCCGTAGCGGCGCTGGTGCGCTCCGTGGGCCCCATTGGCCATCGCACGCCGCATACAGGCGGCATGCGTTACGCCGACGACGCGGCGAAGATTCCGACCGCAGCGCTGGCCGCCGAGGACGCCGAGAAACTGCAGCGCATGCAGGATCGCGGTGATCGTACCACGGTGCGCCTCGTCCTCGGCGCGCAGATTCTACCTGACGCGGAATCGGGCAACGTCATCGCGGAATTGCCCGGACGCGAGCAGCCCGACGAAGTCGTGCTGATCGGCGCTCACCTCGATTCCTGGGACCTCGCCTCCGGGGCCATGGATGATGGCGGCGGTGTGGTCGCCATGTGGGAAGCGCTGCGGGTGATCAAGCGCCTTGGACTGCAGCCGCGGCGGACCATCCGCCTGGTGCTGTTCACCAACGAGGAGAATGGCGGGCGCGGCGGCTTGGCTTACCGCGACAAATACAAGGAACAGCTCGCCAAGCATGTATTGGCAATGGAGTCCGACAGCGGCGTATTGCCGATCCGCGGTTACGACTTTGCGGGCACTGACAAGGCTCGTGCCGTCATGGCGCAAATCGCCGGGTTGCTGGCGCCGCTAGGCGGAACCGCCATCGGCGACCGGTTCGACGGCGCGGATGTCATGCCGATTATCGCGGCCGGTAATGTGCCGGCCTTCGCGCCGGACATCGACATGCACCGTTATTTTTTCCTGCACCACACGCCGGCTGACACCGTCGACAAGATCGTCCCGGCGGAACTGGCGCGCGTCGCCGCATCCATGGCGGCGGTGGCCTATATCGTCGCCGATATGCCGGGAACCCTCGACCGGGCCCCGGTCAAGGTCACCCAATAGCTCACGCCACGAAGGGGAAGGCTCCTACAGCCAACGAGGCGAGCGCGAACACCAGGCAGATGAGCAGGGCCCACTTAAAAGTATATTTCTGGTGATCGGCGAAATCGACACCGGCCATATTGACGAGCAGATAGGTGGACGGGACCAGTGGGCTGAGCAAATGCAGCGGCTGGCCGATTAGCGACGCCGCCGCCATGGCCTCGCGGCTGATGCCGTAGTGCGCCGCGGATTCCGCCAGGATCGGCAGCATGCCGAAATAGAATGCATCGTTGGAAATGAAAAACGTCATGGGCAAGCTGATCACCGCAGTTATCGGCGCCATATAGGGCCCGAGCGGCGGCGGGATGATATCCAGAAGACTGCGCGACATGGCCGCCACCATGCCTGTCCCGTTCAGGATGCCGGTGAAAATCCCGGCTGCAAATATCAGTGAAGCTACCGCGAGCGCGTTCGGCGCATGGGTCGCCACCCGCGCCTTCTGATCGTCGATTTTCCGGTAGTTCACGACGACGGCCACGCAGAAGGCGCACATGAACAAAACCGGCAGCGGCAGGACCGCCAGAATTAGCAATACGATGAGGAGTACCGTCAGGGCCGCATTGAACCACAGAAGTTGCGGGCGGCGCGCGTCCGGCTCCGGCGAGACGGTGAGGTCACCGCGGCGATCCACAGCCAAGCGGTCGATGCCCTCTTCGCCGGCCTTTACCGCCGGCATTTCGAGGCCAAAGCCCTCGAGACCGGACAGTCCGAGCTTCGCCAAACGCCGCCGCTCCGTCATGCCGTAGAAGTAGGCGATTGCCAAAAGCCCGCCGATGCCGGCCACGACGCCGGGCAAGAGCGCCACGAAGATGGCCGATGCGTCGAGCTGCAGTGCGCTGGCCGCACGCGCCGTGGGGCCGCCCCACGGCGTGGTATTCATCAACCCGCTGGAGAGAATGATGAGGCCGGCCAGCATGAGTGGGTTGAGGCCCATGCGCTTATAAAGCGGCAGAAGCGCCGCCACGGTGATCATGTAGGTGGTGGAGCCGTCGCCATCGAGCGACACGAAGATCGCCAGCACGACGGTGCCCATGGCGATCTTCACAGGGTCGCCGTGGACGATTTTCAAGAGCGCCCCGACCATGGGATCGAACAGGCCGGCGTCGATCATGACCCCGAAGTAAAGAATTGCGAACATCAGCATGACGCCGGTCGGGGCGATTTTGCTGATGCCGTCGAGCATCATGGGGCCGAGACCGCCGGCAAACCCCGCGATCAGACCGAAGGCGATGGGAATGATGATCAGCGCCACCAGCGGGATTACGCGCTTGGTCATGATCAGGGTCATGAAGGTCGCAACCATCATGAAGCCATAAACGGACAGCATCGCTTCCGCGCTCATATTTTAATTCCCCTCCGGCCGGCGCGCGGTCCTCCCCGCAGCGTCCAACCGCCGCACCCATCGTGCCCCAAAGGCGAACTAAAGGAAATCCACCGTGGCGCCGGAGGCATCTTCCGTCACCGGCGTCTATTTCCCGGTGCTCATGAACATCCACAGATAGGCGAGCCCGGCTAAGCCCGTTGTGCAGACGATGTGAAGATACCGCACGGCTTCTTCATCGCCGAATTGGGGCGACAGGGCGCCCGCGAACAGGACCACAAGAATCGCGACCTTGAGCACCTGTCGCAAAACCGACTGCGGGCGCGCCGCGGGGAATTGCCTATTTGGCTTCCTGCGCTCGAATTTCCACGCAAGGACAATGATGGCGACGACCACCGCGACGACCGCGATGTGAGAAAGGCTAAGCATGGCCGCCGTGCGCTATGGAATAACCGGAACGTCGTAAATCTTCTCCCGGTTGACGACGATGGTCGCGGTATTGTGGCCGTTCAATATGACCGTCGTACCCTCTGCTTCGGTGAGCGGCTCATGGCCATAGGTAATCTTAAGAACCAGCGCCCCTTGCACGTCCTTGCTCGCCGCATCGAGAACGACGGGCCTTCCTCCGACAAGCTGAACACGATACGGAACGGTCATGGTTCGATCCTTCTGACAGGTGATCACGCGCGGCGGGAGTTCAGACTATGACCGCCATACAGGCCCAAAGTCCATCAAAGCCCACCCGGCCGGCCGCGGATTCAGGCGGAAAAGGCCCAAGGCGCGGTCCGCTACACCCATCCTGGCCTGATCGCTGCAGCGCACTGTAGACTGGCGCCTTCGTCCCGGCGCGGCCGTGACACCGCGTCAGCGGCTGAAGGATACGCTGTGACTTCTACCCCCAACCCCCAGGATATCCTGCAGGCCGCATTGGTGGCTCATGGCGCGGGGCGCTACGGGGAAGCAGCGCCGCTGTTCGAGGCGATCAAGCACCGGGCCCGGCCCGCGGGGCCGATCTTGGCGGCGCTCGCCGAGTGCTACGCGCAGCTAGGCGATTGGTCCCAAGCCCTGGCCAATGCGGAACAGGCCTGGCTCACACTCGACGGCAAGCCGCTTCATCTCGTCCGCACCGTCGCGACGCTGTTGCGCGCCGTCCAGGAGGTCCACGGTGACGATGCGCTCAGGGACCGCTACCCCGATGTGCGCGCCGCGCTCCATCACGCCGTCGCGCAGGACGTTCATCCCAGGCAGCTTCTGAAATTTCTGTATGATCTCGCGTTCTGCGCCGTCGCCGGCGCCGACCTGGACCTTGCGGATCGTGCGCTCAAACGTTACGGGCCGGTCGCCGTCAGCGCCCGCCTGCCTACCGCGATCGTTCCCACGGCCACGGTCGCCGGTTGGGCGCATGCTAAGGGCGTGCCGCGGCGCGAGGTCATAGCACCGCGGTACGTGACCATCGATGTGCCGACGGCCTCCTATGAATATTGCGTCGGCGGCACTTACCTGACGGCCATTCCGGGCGGCGGCGGCATCGCCGGCGTCGACCGCGCCATAGCACCCGGCGGGGTCATCCTGCGGGACAGCGGTCACCTCGACCTCGGTATCGGCAACCCGCAGTATTTTCCATGCCTGCCGGTGCGGCCCTATGAAAAGGCCATCCAGGCGTGGCCGCAGACGGCGCAGACGATCGACGCCGATGTCCTGTTCCTTGCCGGCACTGACGACATGGCCGTGGGCCACTGGATCAACGATATGATCCCGCGCCTGCGTTTCCTCGAAATGGAGGACTTCCGCGGCTTTCAAGTCGCCATCCCGCACAACCTCGGCCGCATGCAACGCGAGTTGCTGGCCCTGGCCGGCGTCCCGCAGGAGCGGCTCATCCCTTGCGAATACGGGCAGCGGTTTTGCTTTCGCACGCTCCTGGTCGTCGAGCATCCCCCCGGCACCGTTCCAACGCCGGAGTCCGCGGGTTACCTCACCGGAATCCTGCGCACACCGCTCGCACCCGGCGCCGCGAGGTCCAGGGTCTTTATCGAGCGCACGATGCCGACACGCCGGATGACCAACCTGGCCGATGTCCGCGCCCTCCTCGAGCGTCACGGCTTCGAGACCATCGACCTCGCCAAGTCCTCCATCGCCGAACAACGTGCGTTGCTGGGGCGCGCCGAGATCGCGCTCGCGACCTTCGGCGCGGATACGCTCGCGCAATTGCTTCTTCCGCCGGGCGCGGATTTCATCGAACTCAATTTCAACACCCGTGGCGGCGGCACCGGCGGCGCCGCCGCCTTGACCGGCAACCCCTACTTTGAATTGATGTGCCCGCCCGCCGACACGGGACTGTTTTATGGGTACAAGAGCGGTGATTTCACGGTGGACCTCGGCCGGTTGGAAAGCCTGCTACGTGAGATCATCGCGCGCAAGGAGGCCGGGCGCCCGGCCCCTTCGGCACAGGTGACCTTCGGGCCCGTAGGCGGCCGCGACCCGCGGCTATGGGTGAAACAGATACGGGACACCTAGACATGCGTGGCTATCGCCGCTTTTGACTCGCCGCTTTTGAGATGCGCCCCCTGACTAACCCGTTTATCCTGATCCAAAGCTTTCAACATGCTTTGCGGGGTCCCCATGAAGACGAGCGCACGCTGGCTATGGATTTCATGCCTGATGCTGGGCTGGGGAGCGCAGTGCCAGGCACAGAGCGCCGCGAGCGCCAAGGCCGACCCCAAGGTCTGGTCGGCGGTTGAGGCCGCCCGGCCGGCGCAAATGCAGCTTCTGAAACAACTAGTCAATATCGATTCCGGCACCGGCGATGTGGAAGGTTCACGCAAAATCGCGACGATTCTCGGCGCCGAACTCAAAGCCCTCGGCATGACGGTCGAGACCGTTCCGGCCGAGGCGCCGGGCCTGGGCGACAATATGGTCGCGACCATGACCGGCCGCGGCAAGACGCGGATCCTGATGATCGGTCACACCGACACGGTGTTCGAGCCGGGCACGGCCCAGCAGCGCCCCTACCGCGAGGACGAAAACCGCGGCTACGGTCCCGGCGTTTCCGATGAAAAGGCCGGCGTAGTCCAGGGCCTGTATGCCCTGAAGATTCTCCACGGCCTCAACTTCAATAATTTCGCTAAAATCACCTACTTGATCGAGACGTCCGAGGAACGCGGGTCCCCCGGCACCCGGAAACTGATCGCCAAGCTCGTCGCCGACGCCGATGTGGAGCTCAACCTCGAGCCAGGGGACGAACCCGACGTCCTCACGGTCTGGCGGAAAGGCAGCGCCACCTTCCATATCGATGTGCAGGGGCGCGCGGCCCACGCGGGCATAGCACCTCAGGACGGCCGCAACGCCGCGATGGAGTTGATCCACCAGCTCGCCGGACTTGAGGAGTTTCCCAAGTCGGGAGATGGGCTGACCGCCAATCTTACCGTCATGCAAGCCGGAACACGCAACAACATCATCCCCGAGACCGCTTCGGCCATGGTCAACGTACGCGTGCGCGACAAATCCACCCTCGACGAAGTGGAGCTGGTCCTGCGCAAAAATGCCGCGACCACGGTCGTGCCCGACACCAAGGTTACGATCTCGCGTGAGCCGTCCTTCCCGCCGTTGATGACGAATCCCGCCACGGACAAGCTGGCCGCGCGCGCGCAGCGCGTCTATGCCGAGCTCGGGAAGCCACTGACCACGGGCGGCAACGGCGGCGCCTCTGAATCCGCACTTGCGGCCGACGCCGGCGTTCCGGCGCTCGATGGACTTGGCCCCGTCGGCGGTGGCTTTCACTCCGACAAGGAATATGTGAGCCTTGTGACGATCTCGCCGCGGCTCTATCTGCTCACGCGCCTGCTGATGGATCTCGGCCCGACGCCGCCGCCGAAAAAATAGCGTCCGCTCCTGGGAGGGAGATCATGACAAACCGTCTTCTGTTGGGCGTCATCGCGGTCGCTGCAAGCCTCGTGGCGCCAGCGGGCCATGCACCGATCGCGGCCGAGCCTCGCGTTCCACAGTTCAAAGTCGATATCACCTGGCCGAAGCCGCTGCCCAACAAGTGGATCATTGGTGAGATCTCCGGCCTCTATGCCGATCCCCAGGACAATATCTGGGTCATTCACCGGCCGGCCACCATTTCCCCACGCTATACGCGGGCCGCACAAAATCCCGACGCCGAGTGTTGCGTAGCGGCACCCCCGGTTATCGAGTTCAGCCCCGCCGGCGACGTCATCCGCGCCTGGGGCGGCCCCCCTAAAGATCAAGCGGGCAAGGGTTACGACTGGCCCTCCACCGAACATGGGGTCACGGTCGACCATAAAGGCAATGTGTGGGTGTTGGGCAACGGCGGCGGTCCCATCGGCGCCGATGGCAAGCCCGACCGCACCAAGGACGACGGGATGGTTCTGAAATTCACCGCCGACGGCAAGTTCCTGCTGCAGATCGGCGGCCGCGGCGCGGGCAAGAACCTCGACACCACCCGGGTGAACCACGCCCCCAAGGTGGTGTTCGATCCAAAGGCCAACGAGGCCTTTGTCGCCGACGGCTACGGCAACAAGCGCGTGATCGTGTTTGACGCGGACACCGGCAAGTTCAAGCGGATGTGGGGCGCCTACGGCAAGCCGCCGACGGATGAGAACGAGGCCCGCACCGACGGCACATATCCCCTGACCGCCCCGCCGCAGCAGTTCCAACAGGTTCACTGCATCGCGCGGTCCAATGACAACCTGATCTATGTCTGCGACCGGCTGAACAACCGTGTGCAGATTTTCAACCCCAACGGAACCTTCGTGAAGGAATTTCTGTACCCGGCGAAACTGGATGGCTTTCCGGGGCGGGTCACCGATATCGCATTCTCGAACGACCCTGCCCAGGCGTTCATGATCGTGACCAACAGCAACACGGAAGCCGTTCACATCGTCCGCCGGAACGACGGAAAAGAGGTAGCGCGCTTTGGCCGGCCCGGCAGCAATGCAGGTGAATTCAAAGGCGCGCATATGGTCGCCAGCGATTCCAAGGGCAATATTTTTGTCGGCGAGGCCGGCAACGCGCGGGTTCAGCGATTCGCGCCCGTGCCGTAGCGACGCTCACGCAAACCGCAATGAAGGTCCTTGCCGTCAGCCGAAGCAAGTCCCACCGCTTCAGCAAGCTTGGTCAACTGACCATTCGGCTGGTGGCGGGCCTGGGCGTGGAAGGCGACGCCCACGCCGGGCCGACGGTGAAGCATAGGTCACGGCTGGAGCGCACGCCGGAAGCCCCCAACCTGCGCCAGGTGCACCTGATCCACGCGGAGTTGTTCGATGAGCTCCGCGGGAGCGGATTTGACATACAGGCCGGTCAGCTCGGAGAGAACATCACGACCGCCGGAATTTCGCTGCTGAGCCTGCCGGCGCGCACCCGATTGATGTTGGGCAGCAGCGCCGTTGTTGAATTGACCGGGCTGCGCAATCCCTGCATTCAGATCGAACGCTTCAAGACCGGACTGATGAAGGCAGTGTTGGGCCGTGATGAGGACGGCAACCTCATCAGAAAATCCGGCGTCATGAGCATCGTGGTCGCGGACGGCGACGTCTATCCCGGGGATCCCATCACGATTGAATTGCCCGCGGAGCCCCACCGCCGTCTGGAACCCGTGTAACGGCTAGTCCAAAGTCCGGGCGATCCGGAACCCCACATTCAATCCATGAAAGTTCGGCGCGTTGCTGTAGCGCGTCGCCGAACGGAGGTAATAGGTGCTGTTGTACCAGGAGCCGCCACGCTGAACGCGGGTGTAGCAGTTACCGGCCGTCCACGCCGAACCGTCCACCGGCGCGCGTGCGTAAGTCTCGTGATAACAGTCCTCGACCCACTGCAATACGTTGCCCGCCATGTCGTAAAGGCCGAACGGATTTGGCGCGAACGAACCCACAGGCGATGTCTGTTTGTTGTCCCACAGGCTGCCGCAGCCGTCGCAGTTGGCGTTGGCGTTGCCGCGGCTGTCACCCCAGTAATATACCGTCGTCGTTCCGGCGCGCGCCGCATACTCCCACTCTGCCTCGGTCAGCAGGCGATAGGGCCCAGACATGACCTCGGACCCGGTCGTCGGCGCGAGGGCCGGGCCGGTGGAGCGCGGCAAACTTTGAACCTTCTCGTTCAGCCAGCGTACGTAGCGTTGCGCGTCTTCCCAACTCACATTGATCACCGGGCGGTTACCGCGGCCCCACCCCTGGTCTTCCGGCCAGTAAGCGTTGCATCCCCCCTCAGAGATACAGTCGTACCATTGGTCGAACGTCACATCGTAAACCCCGACTGCAAAGGGGCGGCTGATGGTGACTCGGCGCGGCGGGCTTTCGTTGGGATAGATGCTGCGTTCTGTCGCCGGCGAACCCATGGTGAAGCTGCCGGCCGGAATCTCGATCATTTCCGGGCAGTCGGGGCAGTCCCGAAACGGGGTCGCGGCGAAACATGGCCCTGTAGCCAGTAACGCAAGACAGAATAGAATTCGCCGTATCAAGTCGAGGCACTCCGCGCCGGCTGTTCTCAGGTGGTATTTAGGGTATTTAGCGGCACTATGCTGCGAATTTATGGCCGTATTGAAGTTTTTTTAGATGGATAGAGACAGTTGGTAACATCCCCGACCGCAGCCACCACGCATGTTTTCAGGGGCGCCCATGGCGACCGTATGGCTTTCCACGAAATGGGACCTGCGGACGGTCGGCCCGTCATCCTGATCCACGGCCTGTTCTCCAATGCTCAGGTCAATTGGATCAAATTCGGCCATGCCGGCAAGCTTGCGGCCAAGGGCCGGCGGGTCATCATGCCCGATCTGCGCGCCCACGGCGAAAGCGCGCGGAGCCACGACAAGGCCGCGTATACAGCCGATGTCCTCGCTGACGACAATCTCGGGCTGGTGGAGCAACTCGGCTTTGGGCCGGGCAGCTACGACCTGGGGGGCTACTCCCTCGGCGGCCGGACGACCGCGCGTATGCTGACCCGGGGGGCGAAGCCAGGCAAGGCCATGCTCGCGGGCATGGGGCTGGAAGGCCTGCTCGACCTGGCGAACCGCGCCGACTTCTTCCGGCGGGTGTTGCAGAACGCAGGCACGCACGAGAAGTTCTCGAGCGAATGGATGGCCGAAGCTTTCCTCAAGACGACAGGTGGCGACCCCAAAGCGTTGCTGCTGTTGTTGAACAGCTTCCCCTCCGTGCCGCGGGCGGCACTCGCTGCGTTCGACATGCCGCTGATGGTGCTCACAGGCGCCCAGGACAACGACAACGGCTCAGCCGCAGCACTCGCGGAGGCCATCCCAGGCGCCACGTACGTCGAGGTCCCCGGCAACCATATGAGCGCGGTGACCCTCCCCGACCTGGGCGACGCCATCGCGCGCTGGTTCTGAGTGAGCCAGCGCGGCTATAATTTCACCGGACTTCGGTCACGCACGCGGGGGTTGGCGATGAAATCGCTCTATTTCGGGGCGGCACTTGCGGCTGCACTTCTGTCGCCTGCCGCGGGCGCAGAGTCTGTCGCGCCGTCGCCGCAACGCGCAACGCCCCTGCCCAAGGTCGTCGTCCCGCCGGTCATCGAGGAAATCGTCGTCACCGGATCCCGCCTAAACCGCGTCGTGCGCGACTTTATCGAGATGGCGACCATGCCCTCGCCCATCGGTCAGGTGTCGCGCTGGAAGATCGCCATCTGCCCGAAGACCACCGGAATGCGGCCGGCCTATACCAATTTCGTCACCAAGCGCCTGCGTGAGATCGGGCGCGACATCGGCGCGCCCGTAAACGCCAGCGAATCCTGCAGCCCCAATCTTCAGGTCATCTTCACTGAGCACCCTCAGGAGATGCTCGACACCATCCGCACCAAGCTTCCGGAGCTGCTGGGATATCATTATGCCCCGCAGGCCAAAGGGCTCGCCACCGTCGTCAACCCCATTCAGGGCTGGTATGCGACCGGCAGCCGCGATCGTAACGGCCAACTCATGGTCGACAATCCCTACGGCGTGAACATGGCTACCGTGGAGGGCAGCCGGCTGCGCACCGGCCTTCGCAGCGAGTTCGTCGCCGTGACCGTCGTCGTCGATCTCGTGACCGTGGAGAACCAGGAGATCGGCGCCATCGCCGATCACATTGCGATGCTGGCCCTAAGCCAGGCCAAAGCCTTTGAGCGCTGCCGCGAGGTGTCGAGCATTACCAACATGCTGCTCGATTGCGAGCCGGAGCTGAAGGCCGTGGCCCTCACGCCCTATGACCGCGCCTATCTCAAGGCGCTCTACGCCGTGAACGACCGCGACGCCGAGCGGCACCTGCTCAACGGCGATATCGCCTTCATGATGAGAAGGTTTCTGCGAGAGAAGGATTAACGCCTAACGCTCGGCGGCGGTCCGCGTCGTCTTGCGCACCGGCTCCTGGGTCGCATCCTCGGCCACGGCTTTGTCCGGGTGCTGGATGAACACCTGGGCCATGTTGAGGGTGATCGCCGAAGAGAGTGCCGTGTTCTCGCCGGTCTTGGCGTCCGGATAGGCGTCCGCAACGCGCTTCATGGCCCAATAGAACTCCGGCGCATCCAGGCGGTCGTAGGCCAGGTGGTGCGTGGCGTAGCCATTGGTCCAATCCAAGAGCGTGTTGACGTCGAAGTAGCCCGCCATGAGGCCGTCGGCGCTGGTGGGCGTCAGCTTCATGCGCAGGCGCATGTCGCGGATCTGCAGCGCCCGGGGGTGGTTTGATTCAATCTGCCATGCCCAGGTGGCATCCTTCACCGGGTCAGTGGTGAGCACGCCGTTCTCGATCTTGCCGCGCAAGTGCTGGATCAGCTTCTCGCCGTAGCGCATGTCGATGCGCTGCGAACCGCCCGGGGCGACTTTTTCACCGGTTGAGTCGAGCAGCAGCGGATCGCGGCCGCGCATGATCGTGACTTCGACGCTGGAATCGTTGGCGAGGCTTTCGACGCCGGACAACTCGATCATCATGCGGTTGTACTGGAAACCGCGGAGGAATTTGTTGGCGAACAACTGGACCTGGCCATCGGGGCCGCGGAAGCCGGTGTTGCAACCGGTGACGCGGTAGAAGGCGTTGTCGATGCCCTTCTCGCCATCCGGAGAGGTGTAGTCCTTGGGACCGATCTTGCCGTCGAGATTGAGGCCGAGCCCGACGTTGCCCGATGTTTCAATATACGGGAACTGCGGGCCGTGATCGGCCGGGAATGCGTTCAGCCCTTGGCGAACAAGGATGGTGTCCTCCATCTTGCCGCCATTGGGATAGAGCACCTTGAAGATTTCGCGCGGCCCATTGGGATTGAGCCCCTGCGGACATTCCGCTTTGCCGTCGGCGGTCTGGTAGACCGAGAAGTGGCTCTCCGCCACGGCGTAGCCTATGCGGCCATCCTGGACCGGCGAAGGCCCTTCGGCCCGGGCGGCGCCACCGGTGGCGGCCAAGGCGACACAAAGCGACGCGGCGAACATGTTCTTCATGAGATTCTTCCTCGTGACCAAATTAACCGCGGGCGCCGATATCGCGGATCCAGAACGCCTGATAGCCGTTCCACCGGCCGTGCCACTCGCCGGTGTTGTTGCCTTGGAAATCGCCGGGCTCCCGATCATGTGCATAAGTATAAACCGGACGCTCCCGGTATGCCCATACATACAGGGCGCCCTGCTGGTTCGGCTGGGCCCGATGGCCGGTGTTGGGATCGACCCAGACCGGCTGCCAAAGGCGGGAGTCACTCTTTGCCCCGGCGCTGGCCGTAACGTAGGGCCAGGTCTTCAGGCATTTGGCCACGTCCTGGTTGCCGCACACCGCAAAACGGTAGGCCTGGGGGCTGTCCAGGGTGTCGCACGGCGTCATATCGGCGGAGTCTTCGCCGCAGCTATAGACGTAGACGGTCTTGCCGCGGCTATCGGCCAGGACATCCCCATTGAGCGTTGTCTGAATCTTGAAATCCGTGGGCGGCGCCGCGGGCGCCACCTGGGTGTAGACGTTGCGCCAGCCCGGCTCGTCACCGCCATCAAATTTCCCGGGGCCTTCGTCCGCGGAATAGGTGTAGAGCGGCTTCTTGCG
>CANISR010000033.1 GCA_947470105.1 Fidelibacterota bacterium
CGCGGCCCGCGTGAGCGCGATCACGTTACCGGCCCTGGCGACCGGCTGGCCTGCTGTGAGAGGCGAGGCTGGCTGTGGCTCTGATCCAGCCCAGAGTTTGGACGCAACGTCCTCGGCCCGGAGATGCGTATAGCGGGCCAGCATCCGGTAGTCCTTGTGGCCGCTGATAAGGGCAACCTCGGGAACGCTAAGTCCCATTTCAAAGAACCGGCTGATGGCTTCGTGCCGGAGATCATGAAAATGCAGGTCGGCTATCCCGGAGCGTTTGATCGCGCGCTCCCAGGCAAGCCTGACTGCATTCGCGCTCGCTGAGAAAACAAACGCGCCTGTCGCCTTCATCTGTATCTTTGACAGGAGCGCCATTGCCACTGCGCTGAGTGGAATGGTCCGCGAATCGCCATTCTTCGTCAGCGGGATTCGGAGCGTCCGCTTTGACCAGTCGATGTCTACCCACCGCATTGCAAGGATTTCGCCTCGCCTCATGGCCGTCTCGATAGCAATTCGAACGATCAGGCCCAGGAATGTGCTGCGGCTTGAATCACAGGCCAGCACCACCTTGGACACCTCATCCCCCTCAAGCCGCCGCTCACGGGGTTTGGATAGCTTGGGAATGGCGATTTCCGCGACAGGATTGGAGGGCAGTGCATACCCCCACTCCTTTCGCGCCAAATGCAGGACATGCCGAAGGATCACTAATTCGCGCCTAACTGTCGGCCCCTGGACTACGATCAACCGTTCATCCCGATACGCCGCAATGCTTCCCGCAGTCAGCTTAGCAAGAGGTGTTGAGCTAAGCGGGTGGCTAATCATCTGCCGAAGCCGATGCCCCTCCTGCCGCGCACCCCGCTTCTTAACTGTGACCGTCTCCGCGTAACGTAAAAGAAGATTGGCTAAGGTCGTGGCCCGGAGCCCCCTTAGGTCATTGGACGCCCCGGCGCGGACGGCAGCAGCTTCAACTTGGCGCGCCCACGCAATGGCGTCGGACCTTAGTGGAAAAGTTCGGGACTGAACTGGCAGCCCTTGGACCCGCACTTGAGCCTGCCAAGAACCCACACGCTTGCGCAAAGTCGCCATTGAAGCCGTCCGTCACTGTGACACCGTTGTGACAAATCGACTTTGCTGAGACCAAATTCCGAGCTAACCGCTTGGAATAATTGGCGCACCCGAAGGGATTCGAACCCCTGACCTTCGCCTTCGGAGGGCGACGCTCTATCCAGCTGAGCTACGGGTGCTGAGTGCCTCATACGAAGCGGGCGCAATTTAGAGCATCACCCGCGCCAGCGCAAATGATGCCGAATCGCTCAGAATTGCCCGGAAACAGTGGTCGAACCGCTCGCGGTCTGCAGGCCCGGCGGTGCTTTGCGGTCTACGCCCGAGGGTAAGGGTGCGCGCGGATCGGCGATAAACGCGGCCACGTCGCCCAGCACCGTCGGGGCCTCGCGGTCGCGCATGATCATGTGCCAGCCGTTGGGATAGACCGCGGTACGGGCGGCGGCGTTGGTCGCCTTCATGGCGTCCATGGCGCGTAGCGACGGACCCGCGGGGATGATTTCGTCGCGCCGGCCGTAGAGATAGAGCACCGGAACCTTGATGTTGTCGGCGGACGCCAAGGCCTCGTCCATCAGATCGGAAAGGCCCGCCACGGCGTCGATGCGGGTCTCCTTGATGAACAGGGGGTCGCGGCCGTTGTCGCGCAGCATTTCGATATTGTCGCTGGCCATGCGGCCCAGGCCACGGCCGGTGGGCTTCACCTTCGGCAGCAGGTGCGCGCCGAACCACAGGGCAACGCGATAGGTCACCGGCATCGTCCGCTTGGCCCACACCGCGGGCGCGGCCAGGACGGCGCCGGCCACGGGCAGATGGTTGTCGCGCGCCAGTGCCGTCATCACCACCGCGCCGCCCATGCTTTCGCCCATCACATAGAGCGGCACATCGGGATAGGCGCTCTTGATGGTCTTGGTCATGGCGGCGAAATCGCCGACGAGCGCATCACGCCCCGGCCACAGGCCGCGGTTGGCGGTGTTACCGAAGCCACGCTGGTCGTAAGCAAACACCGCGACACCTTGCGACGCGAGGTACGGGCCCACACCGGGCGCGCCCGGAACCTTGTCGAAGGCTTTGCTGTAATCGTTGAAGCCGTGAACGGCGAGCACCACCGCGGTCGGCGCGCCGTCGGGCAGCCATTCGCGCACCGGCAGCGATAATCCGTCCGAAGTGGTGAATGCATTTTTGGTGAGTTGCGGCGCGGCTGCACCGGGGCCCGGCGGGGCGATGGTCGGCGCGCAGGCGCTCACCGTCACAACAGCCATCACCGCAGCGATGGCGCGAATCATCCGTAAAGGAGAAACGTTCATGCCCAGCCCACCCATTTAACCCACCCGTACTTCCCACCTAAGCGGGCGCAGGCTGCGGAGCCGGCATCTGGGTGAGCTGGAGGAAAATATCCTCGAGGTCGACCTCTGTGGTGCGGATGTCGGCGATCGGCAGCGCACAAGCGCGCGCAGTGTCGAGTATATCGCGCATGGTGTTGGAACTGGGACGGTAATTAATCAAAATTTCGTTAGGCAACGGTTGGCTTGGGTGAAAGCGCTGCAGCGCTTCCGGAATTTGCGCCAGCGCCTCGGAGAGGATCAGCGTAACCGACTTGTTGTCGAGACGGCGCAGCAACGCGTTCTTGGTGTCGCACGCCACCAGACGCCCGTGATTGATGATGGCGATTCGATCACACAGTTCCTCGGCTTCTTCGAGGTAGTGCGTGGTGAGGAGAATAGTAGTGCCGCGGGCGTTAAGCCCCTTGAGGTAGCGCCAGAGCTGCTGGCGCAACTCCACGTCGACGCCGGCGGTAGGCTCGTCGAGCACGATCACCGGCGGCGTATGCACGATCGCCTTACCCACCAGGAGGCGGCGGCGCATGCCCCCCGACAGGGCGCGGGCATAGGCGTCGGCTTTGTCCTTGAGACCGATCACTTCGAGAATTTCCTCGGTGCGGCGCTCAGCCTTGGGCACGCCGTACAGGCCTGCCTGCACATCTAGCACTTCGCGCGGGGTGAAGAACGGATCGAGGTTGAGCTCCTGCGGCACCACGCCGATGGCGAGGCGGGCTGCGCGCTCCTCGTGGTCGATGTCGTGATTCCAGATCCGCACCGTGCCCGAGGTCTTGCGGACGAGCCCGGCCATGATGTTGATCATGGTCGACTTGCCGGCGCCGTTGGGACCGAGCAGGCCGAAGAACGAACCGCGCGGCACGTCGAGGGAGAAATCCGTCAGCGCCTGTTTCGGCGGGCGTTTGCCGCTGCGGTACAGCTTGTCGATGTTTTTGATCTCGACCGCGAGGTCGGGCAATGCGGAGGTGCGTGTCATGACCTCTGGGGTATCACCCGGCCAAATTTCGGGCAATCCGTACTACACCGGACGCGGCACGGCCTGCCGCGGACGACCTTGAAATTTGCCCGCAACCGCAGCATAAAAGCGGCTCCCGGCGCCGACCGCATGGCCGGGGACAAACGGGGACGTTGGGTTCATGGCTGAAGCTTTCGAGACTATCAAAGTGGACACGACCACGGTCGCCTGCGACGGCGGCGGCGGCTCCCTGGGCCATCCGCGGGTTTTCCTGCATATCGAGCCGGAGACCGGCGATATCGAATGCCCCTACTGCAGCCGGCACTACGTCCTCAATAAGGACGCGGCCAAGGCCCACCACGGCCACTAGAGCGGCTCGCCCGGCGGGTTTCCAAGGCCGGATATATTTGCGACAGTCCTGACCTGTCCGCCGCATGAGTCGCGGCCGTTGCCGCTTTTGTATTGTCCGGGATTATGACCGCCAAGCGCCTCTATCTGATCGACGGCTCGGGTTACATCTTCCGCGCCTTCCACGCGCTGCCGCCCATGACGCGCCCGGACGGCACGCCGGTGAACGCGGTCTATGGCTTCTGCACCATGCTCCAGAAGCTGCTCGACGACCTGCGCGATCATGCGGCGGAAGAGCTGCTGGCGGTGATTTTCGACGCCAAGCGGCTAACCTTCCGCAACGAGATCTACGACAAGTACAAAGCCCAGCGCCCCGAGGCGCCGGAGGAACTGGTACCCCAGTTCGCCATCATCCGGGACGCGGTGCGCGCCTTCAATGTGCCCTGCCTGGAGATGGAGGGTTACGAAGCCGATGACTTGATCGCCACTTACGCCAGGCTAGCGTCCGCCCAGGGCATCGAAGAAACGGTGGTGATCTCCGCCGACAAGGACCTGATGCAACTGGTGCGCCCCGGTGTGCGCATGCGCGACCCCATTAAGAACCGCGACATCGGCCCCGAGCAGGTGATGGAGCGCTTCGGCGTGCCGCCGGACAAAGTCACCGACGTGCAGGCGCTGGCCGGCGATTCCAGCGACAACGTCCCCGGCGTCCCCGGCATCGGCGTCAAAACCGCAGCCGAGTTGATTCTGCAATACGGCGACCTGGAGAACCTGCTGGCCCATGCGGGCGAGATCAAGCAGCCCAAGCGCCGCGAGAACCTGCTGGCCCATGCCGACATGGCGCGCATGTGCAAGAAGCTCGTGACGCTGCACGAGGAAGTTCCCGTTACCGTGCCGCTGCAGGACCTGGCCTGGAACGCCCCCGATCCGGAGAAGCTCTCGGCCTTCATCGCCGCGCAGGGGTTCAAGAGCCTGCTGATGCGCGTGAGCACGCGCATGTCCGCCGACAAGCCGGGTGCGGCGCAAAGCGTGCCCGTGGCCGCATCGGTATCGGGCAAGGGCGCCTACGCCATTGTGCAGAACGCCAAGGATCTCGCGCCGTGGATCAAGGAGGCGGAAGCCACCGGCGCCCTCGCCCTTGCCGTGACCACGGACATCGACGACCCGATCCGCGGGCAGATGGTAGGCATCGCACTGTCCACCGCGCCCGGCCGCGGCTGCTACATTCCGCTGCGCCATGCCGGTGGCGTGCAAGGCGCCCTGGACCTTGGCGGCACGGCGCCCGCACAGATCGCCGTCGCCGATCTTGTCGCAGCGCTAAAGCCGGTGCTGGAAAATCCCGGCATTCTGAAAATCGGCCACGACATTAAATTCGCCCTGCATGTGTTGGCGCGCGAAGGACTCACGGTCACGCCCATCGACGACACCATGGTGCTGTGCTTCGTGCTGGAAGGATCAAGGCCCGGCCATACGCTCGCGGACGTGGCGCTGTCGCAGATCGAACATACACCGATGCCTATCGAAGAGGTCTGCGGCACCGGAAAATCCAAAGTCACCTTCGTCAACGCGCCACTGGACAAAGCCGCCGCCTATGCCGCCGAAGCCGCGGATGTAGCTTACCGGCTGTATCAGCGCCTCAAACCGCGCCTCGCCGCCGATCATCTGGTGCGCGTGTATGAGACCATGGACCGGCCGCTGATTCCGGTGCTGCGGGCCATGGAGAACGAAGGCATCCTCGTCGACGCCAAGTTCCTGAAAACACTCAGCGCCGACTTCGGCAAACGCATCGCCGCGTTCGAGACCCAGATCCACACGCTGGCGGGCGAGCCATTCAACATCGGCTCACCCAAACAGCTCGGCGAGATTCTGTTCGAGCGCATGGCACTCCCCGGCGGCAAGAAGGGCAAGACCGGCGCCTACGGCACGGGCGCTGATGTGTTGGAAGAACTGGCGGCCCAGGGCCACGACTTGCCCGCCCGCGTGCTCGACTGGCGCCAGCTCTCCAAGCTCAAGAGCACCTATACGGACGCCCTGCAGGAGGAGATCAATCCCAGGACCGGGCGCGTGCACACCACATTTGCCGCCACCATCGCCGGGACGGGACGCCTGTCGTCGGTCAATCCCAACCTGCAGAATATTCCCATCCGCACCGAAGAGGGCCGCAAGCTGCGCGCCGCTTTCGTGGTGCCCGCGGGCATGAAGCTGCTGTCCGCCGACTACAGCCAGATTGAACTGCGCCTGATCGCCCATGTGGCGGATGTGAAAGCGTTGAAGCAGGCGTTCCGCAACGGCGAGGACATTCACGCCGCCACCGCCTCGCAGATGTTCAATACGCCGATCAAAGGCATGGACCCCCAGGTGCGCAGCCGCGCCAAGGCTATCAACTTCGGCATCATCTACGGCATTTCGGGCTTCGGCCTCGCCGCCCAACTCGGCATCCCGCGGGGTGAGGCGCAGGCCTACATCAATTCCTATTTCGAGAAGTTCCCCGAGATCCGCGACTACATGGAGCGCACCAAGGCGGAAGCGCGCAAGCTGGGCTATGTCACCACACTCTTCGGGCGGCGTTGCTGGATTCCCTATATCGCGGACAAGAACCCGGCCATGCGCGGCTTCGGCGAGCGCGCCGCCATCAACGCGCCTATCCAAGGCGGCGCGGCCGACATCATCAAGCGCGCCATGATCCGCGTGCCCGCGGCCCTCAAGGACGCCGGCCTCAAGACCCGCATGATCCTGCAGGTGCACGACGAATTGGTGTTCGAGGCGCCCGCGGCCGAAGCCGGCGAAGCCGAGATTATCGTGCGCAAAGTGATGGAGGGCGCCGCGCAGCTCGACATTCCGCTGACCGTCGACGTCGGCGCCGGCCCGTCGTGGGCCGAGGCGCACTAACCGGAGACATCATGCAGCACGCCCTTGCAGCAGCGTGGTTCGTCGCCATCACAGGCGCTTCGGGCGTGAGCATGGCTGCAGAGGGCGCCCTGGCCTGCTTCGCGCCCGATCAAAAGCCGGCCGCGCAAGTCGCCGCCTGCACAGCCGCTTTGAGTAGTGGGCTGAACGCCGAAACCCGCATCCTCGCCCTCCTCGCCCGCGCGGAAGCATACGTCGGCGCCGGCAATCGCGCGGAGGCGCGCCGCGATTTCGACGCGGCGCTGCGCATGGCGCCCAATCACCCCGCCGCGACCCTGGGCCGGGCGCGCATCAACGATGCAGAGGGTAAAGCCGCGGCGGCCGAAGCGGACTTCACCGCGGTCATCACCGCGCTGCCGGCACAATCCCCGGAGATTCTCGGCGAGGCCTATACCCGCCGCGGCGCGCTGCGGTTGACGCGGGGCGCCTTCGACGACGCCGCCACGGACCTCGAGCATGCCGGCGGACTGCTCCCGCGCGATCTGGATATCCGCCGGCGCCTGGCCGAGGCGCGGTTCCGCGGTAACCAGCCCCGCTCCGCCGTCTCCGTGCTGAACGGCGCCCTGGGCCTGGCGCCCAATGATGTGGATCTGCTGCGCATGCGAGCGCTCGCTTACGCCCAGTTGCGCAACTTCGGGCCGGCGGTCAACGACTTCACCGCGGTCCTCACCGCCAAACCCGAGGACCAGGTGTCGCTGGAAGGCCGCGGCGTGGCGGCGTTGCAGAACGGCACCTACGGCCGGGCGCTGGCGGACTTCGCGCGCCTCGCCGATCTCCGCCCCGGCGATGCCCGCGTGCTGTTCCTGCGCGGCAACGCCAATCTCCAGGGCGGGCATATGGACGACGCCGTGGCGGATTTCACGACGGTGCTGAAAATGAAGCCGGGCGACGAGGAGTCCCTGTTCGGACGCGCCACCGCGCACATGTTCCGGGGTGATTACACAGGGGCCGAGACCGACCTCGGCGCGATCCTCGCCAAGACCCCCTCAGCCGCCCAGGCCCTGGCGCGCCGCGGCCATGTGCGCTTCCTGCGCCAGGCCTTCAAAGAGGCAAGCGCCGACTTCACGCAGGCATTGGCTTTGCCCAATGCCCCTGCGGACTTGTTGCTGTGGCGCTTCGTCGCCGGCGCGCGCGGAGGCGACAAAAATGCGGCGAAAGCCCTCGCCGACGGGTTCCAGGCCCGGCAGCAGGCGGACTCTTGGCCCGCGACGGTGGCCCAGTACTTCCTTGAAAAAATGACCGGCGACGACCTGATCAAGGCCGCCCGCAACACCCAGGGACGCCTGTGCGAGGCCTATTTTTATCTGGGGCAGGCGGCTTTGGTGCAAAAGGAGCCCGAGGCTGCGGCCAAACTCTTCACCGCCGCCCGCTCCACCGGAATGACCCGTTTTGTGGAATATGCCGTATCGATGGCCGAACTGGCCCGCCTGAACCCGCGCCCACCGGCCAAATAGTCGGCTTGGGGCCGGTTAAGTTACTGTAAGATTAGGCGAAATGTCCGGTTGCCCGGACCAGAACATACCGGGGCGATATTTTTGCCATAATACGCCGGTGGTATGAACCAAGCGTCTCGTGGCGGCGTTGGTGAGTCGAAATTCGCCGCCTTAATTTGGAGAAGGGGTTCCTGTGGCACAACGCATCGCGCTGGTCGACGACGACCGCAATATTCTGACCTCGGTCTCCATCGTGCTCGAAGCCGAGGGCTTCACGGTGGTCACCTACCGCGACGGCGCAGAGGCCCTTCGCGGGCTGCTGGCCGAGCCGGTGGACCTCGCCATCCTCGACATCAAGATGCCCCGGATGGACGGGCACGAGCTGCTCCAGCGCCTGCGGGAGAAGACCAACCTGCCGGTAATCTTCCTCACCTCCAAGGACGACGAGGTCGATGAACTTCTCGGCCTGCGCATGGGCGCCGACGACTACATCAAGAAGCCGTTCTCCCAGCGCCTGCTGATCGAGCGCGTGCGCGCGGTGTTCCGCCGCCTGGAAGCACAGAAGGCCCAGGCCGCCGGCGGCGGGGTCTCGGCCACCTCGGTCAAACGCGGCGAGCTGATGCTCGATCCGGCCCAGCACCTGTGTCTGTGGAAGAACCTGGCGGTAAATCTGACCGTCACCGAATTCCTGATCATCCAGGCCCTCGCGCAACGGCCGGGTCATGTGAAGAGCCGCGACCAGTTGATCGACGCAGCCTACGGCGAACACATCTACGTCGACGACCGCACCATCGACAGCCACATCAAGCGGCTACGCAAGAAGTTCCGCGAGGTCGACAAGGACTTCTCCCATATCGAGACCCTCTACGGCGTCGGCTATAAATATAACGAGACCAACGCCGCCGTTTAGCGCGTGATCCGGAAAAGTGGGTGCCGTTTTTCGACCCGATCACGCGCCGAAAAGACAATGAGTTGCCTTGAATACCGAACAGGATTTTCAGCTCGATGACCTTCGCCTGAAATCGTCCAGCGCGGGCGCAGGCCTGCGCTTTGGCGCCTTCGATCCCGAGGAACCCGGCCGCGTCAAACGCATGTTCTCGCCGCTGACGCTGCGGTTTTTCGCCGTCAACCTCGCGGCGCCGGCGCTCCTCGTCCTGGGCCTCCTGTTCCTCGACCAATATCAGGACACCCTCATCGCCGCCGAGCTCGAAGCGCTCGATACGCAAGGCGAACTCATCGCCGCCTCCATTGGCGAAGGCGCCATCGTCGTGGAAAGCGACGCCGACGCGAAACCGGTGTTCACGCCCAGCGGCACCTTGCGGGTGATCGACCCGGATTCCGCGCGCCAACTTCTTCGCCGCCTTGCCGCCCTCGCCCAGGTACGCGCCCGCCTGTTCGCCCGCGACGGCACCATGATCGCCGACACCCGGCTACTGCAAGGGCCTGGCGGCGAAGTCCAGGTGCTCGACCTTCCCGCCCTGGACAACGGTCAGTTCAAAGAACGGCTGCGGCGTTTCTACGAACGCACCGTCGGCCGCTTTACCTACGACCGCGGCCTCGACCCCTATGTCGAGCGCGCCCACGCCACGGCTGCCGACTACAGCGAAGTGACCCTCGCCCTCGACCAGGGTGAGAACGGCACGGCCGTGCGCCTGCGCGCCGATGGGCAGAAGATCCTCTCGGTCTCGGTGCCGGTGCAATTCTATAAACAGATCGTCGGCGCCGTGGTCGTGTCCCGCGACGGGTCCAACATCGACAAGCGCCTGTTCGCGGTGCGGGGCTCGATCCTCGGCATGTTCGGCTGGGTGCTGGCGCTCACCGTGCTCACCTCGCTTTATCTCGCCGGCACCATCGCACGGCCCGTGCGCCGCCTGGCGATCGCGGCCAAGCGCGTGCGCCATTCCAAGAGCCGCCGCGACACCATTCCCGACCTCACCAATCGTTCGGATGAAATCGGCGAACTGTCGGCGGCTTTGCGCGATATGACCGAATCCCTGTGGTCACGCATGGACGCCATCGAGGCCTTTGCCGCCGACGTGGCCCATGAGATCAAGAATCCGCTGACGTCCCTGCGCAGCGCGGTTGAAACCGTTACCCGCGTCAAAGATCCGACGCAGCAGAAGCGATTGATGTCCATCATCCTGGATGACGTGGCCAGGCTCGACCGCCTGATCACGGAAATCTCGGATGCCTCGCGATTGGACGCCGAATTGTCCCGCGCCGAGATGGAACCGGTAAATATCCGCCCCCTGGTGGAAGCCCTCGCCGAAGTCCAGAACGCCAACGACGACCCGACGGCGCCCAAGATCGCCATCGTCGACAACGACGGCGCAGCACCGGAAGGCGCCGCGCCTGAGAGTGCGGCGCCGCGGCCGTTGATGGTGAAGGGTCTCGAAGGCCGCCTGGGCCAGGTGTTCCGCAACCTGATCGGCAACGCGGTGTCCTTCAGCCCGGCGGCGGGCATCATCACCTTGCGCATCTTCCGCGAACCGCGGATTGTGACCGTGACGGTGGAAGACCAAGGCCCCGGCATTCCGCCCGGCAAGGAGCTGTCGATCTTCGACCGCTTCTATTCCGAACGCCCTGAAGGCGAGAAATTCGGCACCCATTCCGGCCTGGGGCTCGCCATCTCCAAGCAGATCGTCGAGGCCCATCGCGGCCTGATTTATGTGGAGAACATCCTGGGCGAAGATCCCGAAGGCAAAAGCACCGTCAAGGGCGCGCGCTTTGTCGTGCGCCTTCCTGGTGCGTAAACACGGCGCCTAATGATGCAGAACAAACGCCATCAGCAGCGGCAGGCTCAGGAATGACAGGATGGTGGAGATGAACACGATCCCCGCCACCTCCTCCGGCCGGTTGCCGTAACGCGCCGCGAACAGGTAGCTGAAGACAGCGGCCGGCATGGTGGACTGCACCACCACCGCGCCCCAGGCGGCGCCCTCCAGACCTAACGCCCAAGCCGCCGCCAATCCGAGCGCGAAACCGCCGGCAAGGCGGAAGACGGCAAACATCATGCTCCGCCGGAACTCCACCACCCTGAGCCCGGCCAGCGCGATACCCAATGACATGAGCATCAGGGGAATGGTCAGGCCGGCGAGGGTGTTGACGGTATTGGTCAGAACCCGCGGCAGTGTCACATCGGCGGAGATCATGGCGCAGCCGATAATGATCGCGTACAGGGCCGGGCTCTTGAACACGCTTTGCCAGGAGACCTGGCCGCTGGCGATGCCGGCGCCGATGCTGAACTGCAGTACGGATTGAGTTGCGAAATAGGCCACCGCGAGCGCCAAGCCCTCAGGCCCAAAAGCAAACAGGCACAGCGGCAGGCCCACGTTGCCGGTGTTGCCGAACACCAGCACCGGCAGGAACACCCTGAGCGGCTGGCGTAGGGCCCGCAAAACGGCCCAGGCCACGGCCATGGTGAGTGCCAGCACCAGGATCGCTGCGCCGGCGATCCGCGCCATGACCGCAAGGTCGGGGCGGGTGGAGAGGACTGAACTCAACAGCAGGCACGGACTGCCGACATTGATCACCACCTGGGTGACCATGTTGTTGTCGAACGGCATGCCGCGCCGTTCCCACACGTAGCCGATGAGCGCGATCACCATCACCGGGGCGATGATCGCCAGAATGTCGCTGATCATGGACAGGACATACGACAGCGCGCCATTGACAGTCCAGCGGAGGCCGCGCGACCTTGCCTCTCCAAGTTCGGGGCTGAGGACGGCGGTAAGGGTGGTCGGCACGTGCCTTTGATTCACGCCAGTTGCGTTGTGGTGGGCGGCGCCGGGGTCCTGATCCGGGGACCGTCGGGGGCCGGAAAGTCCGACCTGGCCCTGCGCCTGATCGACGGCGGCGGAATCCTTGTGGCCGATGACTACTGCGAGGCCGAAGCCCTGGCCGGACGGCTGGTGGTGCGGGCGCCGCCCGCCATTGCGGGCAAGCTTGAAGTGCGCGGCTTTGGTATTGTCGAGCTGCCGCATGTACCGAGCACAACCATAGGCCTGATCGTGGATCTGGTTCCCCATGCCGAAGTCGAGCGCCTGCCCGACCCGAAAAAGGACGGCGCGTTGAGCGACGTGATTGAAGGCGTGCGGCTCGCCCGCCTGCGGCTCGACCCCACCCACGCCGCAGCCACGGCAAAAGTGCGCCTCGCGTTGAAAACCACACCGCGCGAGATGTCATAGACATGCCCAAGACCCCGAAACCGGAAAATGCGCCTTTGCCGCGTGTGGTGGTGGTCACGGGCGTTTCGGGTGCGGGCAAAAGCTCTGCCTTGCGCGCGCTGGAGGACCTGCACTTCGAGACCGTCGACAATCTCCCGCTGGCACTGCTGCGCGCGGTCGCCCGCAGCGGCGACCAGCGGCGCAGCCCGCTGGCCGTGGGCATTGATGTGCGTACCCGCGACTTCGACGCACCGCGCCTGCTCGCCACCATCGCCGAGCTGCGGCGTACGGCGGCCCTCACCATCAGCATCGTATTCCTCGATTGCGACAACGATGTCCTCAGCCGCCGCTTCACCGAGAGCCGACGGCCGCATCCCCTCGCCGAAGACATGCCCGTGACCGCAGCCATCGAAATGGAACGGCGCCTTCTCGGGCCCCTGCGCGATCAAGCCGACCTGCTGCTCGACACCTCGCGCCTGGCGCCGGGCGAGCTGCGTCGCATCCTCGCCGGCCAGTTCGCCAGCACGGCGAGCCGGACGCTGAAGGTTTTCCTGACCTCTTTCGGTTTCCGTAACGGCCTGCCGCGGGATGCCGATTTGGTCTTTGACGTGCGCTTCCTGAAGAACCCGCACTACGAGCCGGAGCTCCGGCCCCAGACCGGACTCGACGCGGCGGTGGGCGAGTACATTGAGCGCGACCCTGCGCTGGCGCAGTTCATCGGCCACCTCACCCAGTTGCTCGATCCGCTGCTGCCGCTCTATGAGGCCGAAGGCAAAAGCTACCTGACCATTGCTATCGGCTGTACCGGCGGCCAGCACCGCTCGGTCTATGTGGTCGAACGGCTCAAGAAATGGTTGGCGAGCCGGGGTGTCAGCTTCGACGCCAGCCACCGTGACGTGCATCTGGCGAAGACTTAGCGTATTGATTTCTATAAATAATTTCGGTGTTACCCGGAAATCCGGGCAGTTTTTTGCACCTGCACTCCGGATTGGTTAAGCTGCGCCCGCTTTTAGCCCCGCTTTTCGGCAAATTCCCAGGATTTCTCCCGCTTCCATGTCGCAAGCCAAACCGCTGATCGGACTCGTGCTCGTCACGCACGGGCGTCTCGCGATCGAACTGGTCGCCGCCCTTGAACATGTGGTTGGCCCTCAAACCCAGGTCGCTACTGTCTGCATCGGTCCCGATGACGACATGGAGCAGCGCCGCGCCGACATCCTGAAGGCTGTCGAGGCGGTGAACGCCGGTGACGGTGTGGTGGTGCTGACCGACATGTTCGGCGGCACACCTTCCAACCTCGCCATCTCCATCATGGAGGCCGCGCCGATCGAGGTGATCGCCGGGGTCAACCTGCCCATGCTGATCAAGCTCGCCTCCGCGCGGCGTACCGAGACCCTACAGAGCGCCGTGATTCAGGCGCAGGACGCGGGGCGCAAATACATCAACGTCGCCTCCGCCCTGCTCGCCCAGGAAAAACAGAAGACCAAGAAGAGCGGTTAATTCTGTCTCCTCTCTAAACGTCCAGGGCCCTTCATGAGCGACCTCCACCGCGACGCCGAGATCCGCAACACCAAGGGCCTGCACGCGCGCGCGGCGGCGAAGTTCTGCAAGACCGCCGGCCTGTTCGATGCCGAGGTCAAGGTTTCCAAGGGCGGGACCGAAGTTTCCGGCTGTTCGATTATGGGCCTGATGATGCTGGCCGCCGGTATCGGATCGGTGATTCAGATCCGGGCTTCGGGGCCGCAAGCGGAAGCCGCGCTTGAAGCGCTGTGCACCCTGGTCGGCAACAAGTTCGACGAAGAGTAATGACGCCTAAAGGTCAGGCAGCCAAAGATCAAACGGGGAGCGCCCCCGAACGGATCTTCGACGGCCTCGCTGTCGGGGCCGGCATCGCCATCGGCATCATCCATCGCCATGACTCACGCGCCGCCGTCCAGGTGCGCGAACGCCACATTCCCGCAAACAAAATCCGCGCCGAACAGCAGCGGGTGGTAGACGCCGCAAACAGCGCGGCCCGGCGCATGCAAGGTTTGCAGGATCAGGCCCGGAGCATGGCCGGACCCGCCGGCGAGGAGTTGGGCTACCTGCTCGAGGCCTATCACCAGATGCTGTCGGGCTCGCGCTTGGTGCGCGGTGTTCAGAACCGCATCGCCGAGGAAGAGATCAATGCCGAAGCCGCGGTAATGAAGGAGATCGGCCTCATGGCCGAGGCCTTCGCCGCCATGGATGACCCCTATCTCGCCGCCCGTATCGCCGATGTGCGCGAAGTGGGGCGCCGGCTGGTGGAGAGCCTGGATAACGCGGCGCCCACCGGCTTCGAAGCCCTGCCCCAGGGCGCTGTCATCGTCGCCGACGAGCTCTCGCCCGCGGATACTGCTCTGCTCGACCCCAAGACCGTCGCGGGCCTCGCTACCCTGCTGGGCGGCGTCGAGAGCCATACCGCCATTGTCGCGCGCTCCTTAGGTCTGCCGGCCGTGGTGGCGGCCGATTTCCTCGACCAGGTGGAAAACGGCGAAACCGCCATCATCGACGGCGGTGAAGGCCGCCTGATCGTCGGCCCCACACCCGCCACGCTCAAGCACTATCGCGAAAAACGCGCGGCCTTCCTGCGCACCCAGCGCTCGCTTACAAAGCTCAAGACCGTGCGCGCCTGCACCCGCGACGGCCTGCACATTCAGCTTCACGCCAATATCGAACTGCCGTCGGAAGTCGACGCGGTGCTGGCGGCCGGCGCCGAGGGCATTGGTCTCTTGCGCAGCGAGTTCATGTTCATGAATCGCCAGAAGCTGCCGACCGAGGAAGACCAATACAAGGAACTCGCCGGCGTGGTGCGGCGCATGCAAGGCCGGCCTGTGACCATCCGCACCCTCGACGTGGGCGCGGACAAGCTGGGTGAGGTCTTCGGCATCAAGGCGGGTCCCAACCCCGCCCTGGGCCTGCGCGCCATCCGCTTTTCGCTGTCTCACCGAAAACTGTTGCTGACCCAGCTCTCGGCCATTCTGCGCGTGAGCGCCCTCGGGCCGGTCCGCATCCTGCTGCCCATGGTGTGTACGATCGAGGAGGTGCGCGAGGTACGCCGCATCCTCACGCGCCTCACCTCCACCCTCAAACGCCGGGGCGTGAAGATCGGCAACCCGCCGCTGGGCGTGATGATCGAAATTCCAGGGGCCGCCCTGGCTGCCGACGCCCTCGCCGCTGAGGCCGACTTCTTCGCCATCGGCACCAACGATCTGACCCAGTACACCCTGGCCATCGACCGCACCGACGAGCAGGTGGCTTACCTCTACAACCCGCTCCACCCGGCGGTGCTGCGCCTGATCCAGTTTGCCGCCGAAGCCGCCCATGCGGCCGGGATTCCCGTGTCGGTGTGCGGCGAAATGGCGGGGGACGAGCGCCTGGCCCCGCTGCTGCTGGGCTTCGGAATTACCGAGCTATCCATGTCGCCGGCCAGCCTGCCCCGGGTCAAAAAACGCATCCTCGACATCACCTTTTCGACCCTTCAGGACAAGGTCCGGCGGATCACCACCCTGGCTGACCCCGCCAAGGTCAAAAAGGTCGTGGAAGAACTGTCATCCTGAGGGGCCGGGGTTGCCGCTGGGCACCCCCTGCTGGTATACGGCGGGCAACTTAAGCCCTGTATTTCCGCAACTCCGCATAAGAAAGCACCCCTCATGGCGTTCTCCGACTACGTGGTCAAAGACATCTCCCTCGGCGGCTGGGGCCGTAAGGAACTGAACATTGCCGAGACCGAGATGCCCGGCCTCATGGCGCTGCGCGCCGAATACGGCGCGTCGCAGCCGCTGAAGGGCGCGCGGATCGCCGGCTCGCTGCACATGACCATCCAGACCGCCGTGCTGATCGAGACCCTCAAGAGCCTCGGCGCCGACATCCGCTGGGCGTCTTGCAACATCTTCTCGACCCAGGACCACGCCGCGGCCGCCATTGCCGAAGCCGGCATTCCGGTGTTCGCGATCAAGGGCGAGACCCTGGAAGAGTATTGGGACTACACCCACAAGATTTTCGAGTGGGCCGACGGCGGCGCCCCGAACATGATCCTCGATGACGGCGGCGACGCCACCCTGCTGATCGTGCTCGGCTCGGAAGCCGAGAAGAACCCGGCGCTGATCTCCAAGCCCGGCAACGAAGAAGAAACCGTGCTGTTCGCCGCCATCGCCAAGCGCAATAAGGAACAGCCGGGCTGGTACGCGAAGGTCCTGGCTAATATCAAGGGCGTGTCCGAGGAAACCACCACGGGCGTGCACCGCCTTTACCAGATGGCCAAGGACGGCCGCCTGCATTTCCCGGCGATCAACGTCAACGACAGCGTCACCAAGTCGAAGTTCGACAATATCTACGGCTGCCGCGAAAGCCTGGTGGACGGCATCCGCCGCGCCACCGACGTCATGATGGCCGGGAAGGTCGCCATGGTCGCGGGCTACGGCGACGTAGGCAAAGGCTCGGCGGCGTCGCTGCGCCAGGCCGGCTGCCGCGTGATGGTGTCGGAGATCGACCCGATCAACGCGCTTCAGGCCGCCATGGAAGGCTATGAAGTCGTTACCATGGAAGACGCCGCCCCCAGGGCCGACATCTTCGTCACCGCCACCGGCAACCTCGACGTCATCACCGTCGATCACATGCGCAAGATGAAAGACCGCGCCATCGTCTGCAACATCGGCCACTTCGACACCGAAATTCAGACCGAAGCCCTGCGCAATTTCAAATGGCACAACGTGAAGCCGCAGGTGGACGAAATTGAATTCGCCGACGGCAAGCGTATCATCCTGCTGGCCGAAGGCCGCCTCGTAAACCTCGGCTGCGGCACCGGCCACCCGAGCTTCGTCATGAGCGCCTCGTTCTCCAACCAGGTGCTGGCCCAGATCGAGCTGTGGCTGCACGGCGCGAAATACGAGAAGAAGGTCTATGTGCTGCCCAAGCATCTGGACGAAAAGGTCGCCGAACTTCACTTGGCCAAGGTCGGCGCCAAGCTGACCAAGCTCTCGGCCAAGCAGGCGAGCTACATCGGCGTCGGCGTCCAGGGCCCGTTCAAGCCCGAGACCTATCGCTACTAATACTGTTGAGGGGGGACGGTTTAGCCGTCCCCCCGTACAGCGCTTCGCGCTATCTTCTTTGCCCGAACTGGCACATGTTCGGGACTGACGAGAGCCCTTGGAAGCGCGATGGAATTCCTGACACCGCCGGTCCTGACCGGCCTGATCGCCGTCCTGGTGCTGGTGCCCCCCGCGGCATGGGCGCTCTGGCGCCAGCATCGCCATTGGCGGCGGGCGGAGAAGGCGGCCAGCGCGGCCTCCTACACCCGCCAGGCCCTCCAAGCCGCCCTGGAAACGGCCCCCGAGGGCTATTTCACCTGGTTCCACCAACCCATCTCCGAAGACGACCAGGACTTCGACGCCCTGCCGCGGTTCCGGGACGCCGGCTACGGCTCGCGGCGCCTCGCAGTGCTGCTGGACCTGTTCCGGGGCATGGAGGCCACCTTCGACGACGTGCTGGAGGGCTTCGACCGCCCCTCCCGCGAGGCCCTGGAAACGGCCGTCCGCAATCTCCGGGACGGCGGCGCCGGCTTTCAAATCGATCTGGCGCACACCACCACTGCGCGGCGCATCCAGGCCCGCGGCGTGCGCGCCACCGACAGCCAAGGCCGCACCATGGGCGATGTGGTGTGGATGAGCGATGTCACCGAGGGCGTGGCCGCGGTGGACACGCTGACCCATGAAGCGGTGGCGCTGCGGCGGGAAGGCGACTTGCTGCGCGCCGCCCTGGACGGCATGTCCGATCCCATCTGGGTGCGCGATGATGACTTGTCGCTGATCTATTGCAACGCGGCCTATGTCAAAGCCGTGGACGCCAAGGACCCCGGCGATGTGGTGGCGCGCGGCCGCGAACTGTCGCCGCGGGTGGCGGTGCGCGAAGTCCGGGCGCTTGCCGCCGCTGCGCGCGCCGCCGGCGAAACCCGCAGGGCCGCGTTCCACATGGTCATCGACGGCAGCCGCCGTCTGATGGAGGTCACGGAGTCACCGGTGGAAGGCCCGCGTCAGGCCGTCGCAGCGGAGGACACCGCACCCTTGTTCTCCGACGGCAGCGGCCGGCTCACGGCGGGATTGGCCTACGACATCACCCGCCAGGAGGAACTCGAAACCCGCCTCAAGCGCGAGGCTGCGGCCCACGCCGACGTGCTGGAACGTTTAGGGACCGCCATCGCCATCTTCGGGCCCGATACGCGGCTGATCTTCTTCAACACCGCGTTCTCGGAACTGTGGCAACTGACTCCGTCCTGGCTGCTGGAAGGCCCCAATTTCGCCACCGTGCTCGATACCCTGCGCGGTGAACGCAAGCTGCCGGAAGTCGCGGATTTCCCCGCCTATAAGGAGAAGGAGCTGTCGCGCTTCAACTCCCTCATCGAACCTATGGAAGACGTGCTGCACTTGCCCGACGGCGGCACCCTGCGCCGGGTGATCGCGCCGCATCCCATGGGCGGCCTGCTCACCACCTATGAGGACATCACCGACACGCTCGTCCTCGAACGTTCCTACAACACGCTGATCGCCGTGCAGCGCGAGACCATCGACAACCTTCAGGAAGCGGTTGCCGTGTTCGGGGCCGACGGCCAGTTGCGCCTGGCCAATCCCGCCTTCGCGGAACTGTGGGAGCTTTCACTCGATGCCCTGCGCGAGGGCCCCGCCATGGGCGCGGTGATCGAGGCGTTTCGCGGTTTCTTCGACGACAACACGGTCTGGGCGCGCCACCGCGCCGTCATGCTCACCGCGCTCGACGCGGATCGCAGCAGGGCCGCCCAACAGGGGCGTGTCGTGCGCAAGGACGGCTCGGTGCTGGAGTTCATCTCCGTGCCGCTGCCCGATGGCGGCGTGTTGTTCTGCTACAACGACGTGTCCGCCCCCGAGCGCGTGGCCCAGGCTCTGCGCGGCCGCGCCGAGGCCCTCACCGCCACCGACAAACTGCGCACCGAATTCATCACCAGCGTCACGGCGGAGCTGGAAGGCCCCGCGCGGGCGATCTCGCATCTGGCCGAGCGCCTGCGCGGCAGCCCGGAGGCGGTGACCGCCGCCCATGACATCCTCGATGCGGCCGAGGGTCTGAAAATGCTGATCACCGATGTGCGCGATCTCTCGGGCGTCGAGACCGGCCATCAGGTTCTGGATCTCGACTCTTTCGATATCTGCGATCTGGTGCACCGCGTCACCGCCATGACCAAAGAGGCCGTACGCCGGCGCGGTGTGACCCTCGACATCGACTGCCAGGACACAGTCGGCTGGATGGTGGGCGACGCCGTACGCATCAAGCAGACCTTGTTCCATATCGTCAGCGGCGCCCTGAAAACCGCCGCCGGCAACCGCATCGCATTATCCGCCGCGCGCAGCGACGACCAGGTCGTCTTTGCCGTACGCTATAAGGCCGACGCCGAAGCGCGGGGCCTGGGGCTCGGCATCTACCTTGCCCAGCGCATCGCCGAACTTCACGGCGGCGCCCTTGAGCTTAGCGTCGAAGGCGAAGAGTCGGTGGTGCACTGCCGCCTTCCGTCCGGGGGCGAAGCCGCCCGGGCCGCCGGCGGCGCCTGAACAGCCGTGGACTATCTCCGCTCCTCACCCGTGTTACGCATCGCCTTGGCCACCGAGGCGGATACGCGCGCCTTGGGGGCGACCTTGGCCCGGCGCGTGCGCGCCGGCGACGTCATCACCCTGGAGGGCGGCCTGGGCGCCGGCAAAACCACACTGGCACGCGGCTTCATCCAGCAGCTCACCAATAGCGCCGAGGAGGTGGTGAGCCCCACCTTCACCCTGGTGCAACTGTATGAGGCCGCCATTCCGGTCTGGCACTTCGATCTCTATCGCCTGCGCGACCCTTCCGAGGTTTTGGAGTTGGGCCTGGAGGACGCGCTCGCCGACGGGGTCGCACTCATCGAATGGCCGGAGCGCCTGGGAACGCTGGCGCCGCAACGGCGGCTGGAAGTTGGCCTCACTCTTGGTCTACAAAACGCGCGATGGGCCGAGATCGCCGGGCATCCCTCCTGGCAAGCGCGCCTAGAAGAAATAAAGAACGATGTCCTCTGACCGTCAGGCGCTGATCGAAAAATTTCTGCAGGGCGCCGGTTGGAAGGACGCCAAGCGCTGGCGCCTCGCCGGCGACGCGTCGTTCCGCAAATACGACCGGGTCGAGAAGGACGGGCGCCGCGTGGTGGTCATGGATGCGCCGCCGCCGCAGGAAGACGTACGCCCCTTCGTGCGCATCGCCCGCCATCTGCACGAACGGGGATTCTCCGTGCCGGAAATCCTGGCGGAAGACCCCGACGCCGGCCTCCTGCTGATCGAGGACCTTGGCGACGACACCTATACCCGCCTGCTCATGGCCGGCGCCGATGAACCCGCCCTCTACGGCAACGCCATCGACGCGTTGATCGCCCTGCATCAGCGGCCCGAGAGCGACGCGGTGCCGCCCGGTGTGATTCCTTACGGCAAAGAGCGGCTGTTGGAAGAAGCGGGCCGCATTCATAGCTGGTATCTGCGCCTTGTGGGCGCCGATCCCTTGCCGCCAGCGGCCGTGGCCGAATTCGAGAACATCTGGAACGCGCTGCTTCCCGTAGCGTGGCAGGTGCCGACGTCCCTGGTGCTGTTCGATTACCATGTGGACAACCTCATGCTCGTCAAAGGCCGCGACGGCATGCAGGCCTGCGGCATTCTTGATTTCCAGGACGCCATCACCGGGCCGATCACTTACGACTTGATGTCGTTGCTGGAGGACGCCCGCCGCGATGTGCCCGCAGACGTGTCCGATCTGATGAAACAGCGCTATCTCGCCGCCTTCCCCGGCATTGATCGCAATGCCTATGACCGCTCCTGGGCCGTGATGGCGGCGCAGCGGCATTTGCGCGTCATCGGCACCTTCGCCCGCCTCAAGCTGCGCGACAATAAGCCGCTTTATCTTCAGCATATGCCGCGCCTGTGGCGCTATATGGACAAGTGCCTGGCAGCCCCTTTGCTGCATCCCTTGCGCGGTTGGCTCGACCTCCACGTGCCGCCGCCCTTGCGTGTCGTGCCCGCATGAAAAAGATGCCGACCACGGCCATGGTGCTGGCGGCGGGCCTTGGTCTGCGCATGCGGCCTTTGACCCTGGAGCTGCCCAAACCGCTGGTGAAGGTTGCCGGCAAAACCCTGCTCGACTGGACCTTGGACAATGCCGCCGCCAGCGGCGTCGCCAAGGCGGTGATCAATGTCCATCACCTGGGCGACAAGATCATCGCCCACACCGCGCACCGGCTGCGGCCCGCGGTTCTCATCTCCGATGAAACCGACCGCCTGCTCGACACCGGCGGCGGCATCGTCAAGGCGCTGCCGTTTCTGGGCGATGCGCCGTTCTTCGTGTTCAATGGCGACGGCATCCTCACCGACGGCGCGACACCCATGTTGCGGCGGCTGGCCGAGGCGTGGGATCCGGACCAGCTCGACATTCTCATGCTGGTCCATCCGCGCGACAGCGCCCACGGCTTCGACGGCGCCGGCGACTTCTTCCTCAGCGGCGACGGCCGCCTGCACCGCCGCGGCGCGGCCGCAAGCGCACCCTTTGTTTATGCCGGCGCCTATATCATGCACCCGCGCATTCTGGGCGGTGAGGCGGCGGAGCCCTTCTCCATGAACCGCATCTGGGATCAGGCCATCGCCGCCGACCGCATGTCGGCCGTCGTGCACGACGGCGCCTGGTTTCACGTGGGCACGCCCGAAGCCGTCACAAATACCGAAATCCTGCTGGGACGCATGGCGGCCATGTCATGACGGGCGCGGGAACACCGGCGCCTTGGTTAGCGAAGAGGGGGCTAGCAAAGCGCGCGGTGTTCACCATCGCGCCGCACCTGCCGTTTCTTGACCAACTCGCCGCGGGCATCAAGGACCACGCCGGCAACGAACCGCTGGCGCTGGCCAATATTACCGTGCTGCTGCCCACCCGCCGCGCCTGCCGGTCGCTGCGCGAGGCCTTTCTGCGCCAGAGCGCAGGCCTGCCCTTGCTGCTGCCGCGCATGATGCCGCTAAACGATATTGACGAGGAGGATGCGTTGTTGGCGGGCTTCGCGAGCGCCGAAGCCGCCACGCGTCTGCCGCCGGCCATTGCGCCGTTGAAACGCCAACTCCTGCTGGCGCGCCTCATCGCCGCCTTGCCGTCGCCCACGGGAGAGGCCCCGCGCCCCGCCCAAGCCGTACTTCTGGCAGGCGAACTCGCCCATCTCCTCGACCAGGCCCAGACCGAGCGCATCGGGTTCGACCGCCTGAGCGATCTTGCGCCGGCGGAATACGCCGTCCATTGGCAGATCACCCTGGAGTTCTTGGAGATCCTCACCAAAGCGTGGCCGGGCATTTTGGCCGACGAAGGCGCCATTGATCCCGCCACTCACCGCAACCTTCTGTTTGCGGCACAGATCGAGGCGTGGAAGGCCGGCAGCCCTGGCCCGATTATCGCCGCGGGGTCCACCGGGAGCATTCCGGCGACCGCTGACCTGCTGGCAACCATCGCGCGCCTGCCCGAGGGCTGTGTGGTGCTCCCCGGCCTGGACCAGGACCTGGATGATGACACCTGGGAGCAGATCGACGATGCCCATCCTCAGGCGGGATTGAAACATCTCCTCGCACATCTCGACCTCGCCCGCGGTGATGTGACCGCGTGGCCGGTAGAGGGGCCAGCGCCCACTGCGCGCAATCGACTGATCAGCGAGTGTATGCGCCCCGCCACTGCAACGGACCGCTGGCGCGATCTCGGGACATTGCCCGAGGCGGCCGTCGCCGGCCTCGCGCGTATCGATTGCCCGGGACCGCGCGAGGAAGCCGAAGTGATCGCGCTGGTCATGCGGGAGAGCCTCGATATCGACGGTCGCACCTGCGCCCTGGTGACGCCCGACCGGCGCCTGGCGGAGCGCGTGGCCGTCGAACTGGCGCGGTGGAAGATCGACGTGGACGATTCCGCCGGGCAGTCGTTGCAACAAACCCCGCCGGGGGCATTCCTGCGTTTACTGGCTGGCGCGGTAGCGGAAGAATTCGCGCCTGTATCCACACTCTCGCTCTGCAAGCACCCTCTCGCGGCCGCCGGCATGGACGCTGTGGTTTTCCGCGCGGCGACCCGCGCCGGCGAACTGCGCCTCCTCCGTGGCCCGCGGCCGGCGCCGGGCCTCCCGGGCCTCAGGCGCCTCGCCGCAGCCGGCGAACACCATGCAGAAATCGCGCCTTGGATTGAAGCCTTGGAAAACGCCTGCGGCGCTTTCGCCGCACTCATGGCACAGCCGGAGGCGCCGTTTGCCGCGCTGCTCGAAGCGCATATGGAAGCCGCGGAAGCCTTGGCTACGACACCTGATCTGCCTGGGCCCCTTCGCCTGTGGGCCGGGGGCGCCGGCGAAGCCGCTGCGGCCTTCGCGGCCGAACTAGCAGAGAGCGCCGGTGTGTTGGGCGCGGTCGATCCCGCCGCCTATCCCGCGTTATTCGACGCCCTGCTGGAAGGCCGCGTCGTGAGACCCCGCTATGGCCGCCATCCCCGCCTGTCGATTCTGGGGCCCCTGGAAGCGCGCCTGCAGCGCTTCGATGTGACCATCCTTGGCGGACTGAATGAGGGTACATGGCCGGCGGATACGGCCGCCGATCCCTGGATGAGCCGGCCCATGCGCAAGGCTTTTGGATTGCCGTCCCATGAGCGGCGCATCGGCCTCGCGGCCCACGACATCGCACAGGCCTTGTGCGGGCCGCGTGTGGTGCTCACGCGAGCGATCAAAGTGGAAGGCACTCCTACGGTGCCCTCACGCTGGTTGCGCCGCCTGGACCAGTGCGTCACCGCCGCCGGGCTGAAGGACACCTTTTCAAAAGAAGAGCAACCCTGGCTGACCTGGGCGCTGACTCTGAATGAGACCGCTCCCACACCGCCCATGGGCCCGCCAGCGCCCAAGCCGCCGGTGAGCGCCCGGCCCCGCAGGCTGTCGGTGACTGAAATCGAGAAATGGA
>CANISR010000034.1 GCA_947470105.1 Fidelibacterota bacterium
ATCCCCATGAACGAAGGCGTGCTGCGGCCCATTACGCTCGTGATCCCCGAAGGCTCCATGCTGCGGCCGCGCCCGCCCGGCGCCGTGGTGGCCGGCAACGTGGAGACATCGCAGATCATCTGCGATGCGCTTTACGGCGCGCTGGGCGTGCTCGCCGCCAGCCAGGGCACCATGAACAATTTCACCTTCGGCAACGCCACCCACCAGTACTACGAGACCATCGCCGGCGGCGCAGGCGCCGGTGCGGATTTTGACGGTGCGAGCGCCGTGCAGACCCATATGACCAACTCACGCCTCACCGATCCCGAGGTCCTGGAAAGCCGCTTTCCCGTCACCGTCGAGCGTTTCGCCATCCGGCGCGGATCGGGCGGCGCAGGCAAGCACCACGGCGGCCACGGCACCGAGCGGCGCATCCGTTTCAATGAGCCCATGACCGCGGCCATTCTTTCGGGCCGGCGCAAAACGCGGCCCTTCGGGCTACATGGCGGCGACGATGGTCTGGCCGGCGAGACCCGGGTCACACGCAAAGCCGGAACGTCTGAAATTCTTGGGCCCACGGACCAGACCGAAATGGCGCAAGGCGACTGTGTGACGATACTGACGCCCGGCGGCGGCGGCTATGGCCCGGCCGAGTCATAAGCCGTATCGTCGCCCATGATCTCGAAGCACAGCATCAGCACGCCGCATCAGGACGGCTTTTACCTTCCGGCGGATTGCGCGCGTCTTGGACGCGTGTGGCTGTCGTGGCCGAGCGATCCCACCTTGCGCGATGCGGTCACGGCCCTCGCCCGGGTGCTCGCCGACATGGCGCCGGTTTCGATGATCGCAACGCCGGGGCAGGAGAATGCCGCGCGCGCCGCTCTGGGCGCCGCAGTGGACATCGAGATTCTCGAACATGAGGCCGTGCGCCTGCGCGACACCGGACCCACCTTCCTGGTAGACGGCAAAGGCGGCGCCGCGGCGGCGGACTGGCGATTCAACGGTTGGGGCGGCCGCCGTGACATGGCCGCGGTGGACGAAGTCTTTGCCCATACACTGCTCGGGTTCACCGAAGTGCGCCGTTTCCGCGCGCCCCTGACCCTGGAGGGCAGCGCGTTTGCCGGGGACGGCCTCGATACCTTGCTGGCGCTGGCGCCGGCCGTGTTTGATCCGGCGCGCAATCCCGGCGTTACGCGCCTCGAGGCCTTCGCCATCCTTCACCAGTGGCTGGGCGTCGGCCGGGTGATCTGGCTGGACCAGGCCCATCCTGACGACGCGCTGAAAACCGATGTGCGCGCGCTCGCCGCCTTCGCAGCACCCGGCCGGGTGCTGGTGACGCGAGCGCAGGATGACCATCCGCATGCGGCGGTCCTCGCAGCGACGGCGCGCGAACTGGCGCGAACCCGCGACGCCCAAGGCAATCATCTCGACATCGTTGCCCTGCCCGCGCCGATGGCCGCCGCGCTGGCGGCCCCTGCGTCCTACACCAGCTTCCTCGCCGTCAACGGTGCGGTGGTGGTGCCGGCCTACGGCGACGCGACCGACGATCGCGCGCGCCGCATCCTCGCCGAGCAGTTTCCATCCCATGACGTGAGGCTGGCGCCAGCCCTCGACCTGGCGGTGGCCGGATTTACGTTCACCGGCCTGGTGCTGCCGCAGCCCGCGCGGTTGCTGGAGCGCGACCGCGCCTCGATCCTGCCGCGCTCGGCATGGTCGCAATCACCGCCGGACGCAGACGCACTTTTGCAGAAGTACATCGACCTCGCGGCAGCCGATTCCTAGAGCCTGTTTCCGATTCTTTGAATCGGCGTCCACTTCGGCGGAACACCTTCTGGCCGCTTATGGCGTTGTCGGCGCCGGTGGGTTTATCAGTTGCCAGAAGCGATTGCGCAGCGCCGCGGCGGCCGCCGACGGCTCCAATTCCGGCGCGAAGGCGGCGAAGGCCGCCGGCGGGGGCAGGAAGGCAGCGTCGTCCTTCAGGTCGGCTTTCAGGGCCAGCAAAGACGACGGCACCGCATTGGCTAGGCCTTGCGCATTCGACAGCCGCGCAGCCACGTCGGGGCGCAGCAGATAGTCGGCGAATTTGGCCGCGCCCGTGGGATTGGCCGAGGCTTTCGGCACCGCCGCCAGCGCATACCACACGACGGTTCCTTCCTTCGGCACCACATAGCGGATGTCAGGGCGGCTCTCTACCGCCGAAGCCTGCGCCTTGCGCCGCGCTTGATAGGCATCGCCGGACGTCGCCAGCGCGAAGCACACCTTGCCTTCTGCAAGAGCATCCACGACGCCGGCATTGGCGAATTTTCCGATGGAGGACCGCACCCCCTCCCAGGCGCGTGATGCGGTCTCGGTGTCCTCGGCACTGGCGGAATCCGCCGGGCGGCCGAGATGCAGCAGGGCGATTGGAAAAGCACCCGCGGGTGAATCGACTACCTGCACACCGCAGGCCGCCAGTTTCGCCATGGCTTCGGCATCGAACAGCAGCCCCCAACTATCGATGGCGATATTGCCCACGGCCGCCGCCACTTTATTTGCGTCGAAGGCCAGACCCATGGTGCCCCACTGCACCACGGCGGCATGACCGTTGCCGGGATCGTAGATTCCGGTGCGGGCGATGATGGCGGGATCCAAGGCCGGCGCTCCGGCCAGCGGCGGCAACGGCGCCAGCAGTTCGGCCGCCATCAGGCGCTTAACGCCGACACCCGAGACAACGGCAACGTCGGCCGCGAAAGTGCCGGCGTCGATCCGCGCCGCGAGTTGCTCGTTGGTGTCGTAAGATTCAATTTCGACCTTGAGGCCGCTCTCGGCCTCAAATCCGGCGATGATCTCTGCCGGGATGATATTGCGCCACAGGGTCAGGCGCAGGGCGTTTGCGGCCGCAGGCGCGGCGGGGACCGGAGCTGCCGCGATCACCGGCGCGGGCGGCGCAACGGCTTCCGGCGCAGGCGCCACCTGGAGGAATATCGCCCAGCCCGCGAGCACGATTAGGCTCAGGACCGCAGCCAGCGCCCACGTCGGCATGCCACGGCGCGGCGGCGGTTCCGACACCTGAGACGGGCGGTCGAACAGGCGTTGACGGGGTTTTTGTTCGGTCTTGTCATCCATGGTCTTCGGGTTATTCCCGGTTTTAGCGGCCCGCTGCAAGCGCCAAACCCGGGCACGCGGAAAATACGGCACAGACCTTGTGTGTCCCTAGGGGCGGCGCTACCTAGAGGTAGTTTTAAAGGGCTGTGAGCGCATGATCCCCACCCCCGGCACGGACGTGACCCACCGCACCGCTCTCGTCACCGGCGGGGCGCGGCGCATCGGGCGCTGCATCGCCGAGGCCCTGGCGCAGGAGGGTTGGAACATCGCCGTGCATTACGCCGGTTCGGACTCCGACGCCGAAAAGCTGGTGGCGGATCTTGGCACAAACGGTGGTCGCGCCGTCGCCATCGCCGCCGATTTTGCCGATCCGGCGGCGCCTGCGGAGGTTATCGCAAAAGCCACCGCCGCCCTTGGCCCTATCGGGTGCCTGATCAACAACGCGTCGATCTTCGAGCGCGACGATATTGCGACCGCGACTCCGGACAGTTGGGACCGCCATATGGCGATCAATCTGCGGGCGCCGTTTTTCCTGTCGCAGGCCTTCGCCGCGCAGGTGCAAGCACCGGCGCACGGCGCCATCATCAATATCGTCGATGAGCGGGTGTGGCACCTCACTCCGCATTTCGCCAGCTACACCATCAGCAAGGCCGGGCTATGGGCCTTCACCCAGACCGCCGCCCTGGCGCTGGCGCCCCGGATCCGTGTGAATGCCGTCGGTCCGGGCCCGACGCTGCCCAGCCCCCGCCAGACCCAGGCCCAGTTCGACGCCGTCGCCCAGGCAATTCCGCTGCAACGGGCAACCGCGCCCGGTGAAATCGCCGCCGCGGTGCGTTTCATCCTTGCAGCCCCGGCCATGACCGGGCAGATGATCGCCCTAGACGGGGGCCAGCACCTGGGGTGGGGTCAGGTGCAGAACGATAACGACCCTGGCGAGTAAGACCGGAGAGCGCACCCATGAGCAAACCCCCCGTTGGCAAACCGGTTATTGAGCCCCTGAAGATCGCCGACGCCGCCGCCGGACTGCGCCACGTGTTCGTGCGCGACCTTGTCCTGTCCTGCAACATTGGCGTGCACCAGCACGAAAAGGGCCGAGTGCAGCGGGTGCGCATCAACCTGGACCTCGGCGTGACCGAGGCTCCCGAGCCCCACCAGGACCGCCTCGAAAACGTGGTCTGCTACGAGGATATCGCCACCAAAGTGCGCGCCATCGTCGCCGACGGCCATATCAACCTGGCCGAGACTCTGGCTGAGCGTATCGCCGCCGTCTGCCTCCAGGACCCCTCCTGCCGCTCGGCCCGGATCCGGGTGGAAAAGCTTGATGTCTTCGATGACGTCAGCTCGGTGGGGGTGGAGATCGAAAGGTTCTCGACCATGCGGAACCGTCCCAAAATTTAGCCGGGGCAACAGCCCGCTGGGCTCCGCCGGCCGGAAAAACCTGGGATTCCCGCCATCGACTCGCGGGGTAGGAAGACCCGCCACCCCCTGTCAAGCAAAGTTGTTCACAACGAATCCGGCGATGCGTCGCGACGGCTCCGGCGAGGGCAACGTCATGCAGGTGTCGCGGACCTGTAAACTCCGCCGTATAAAATCATAATGAAATCAACGTCTTGGTATTTATGCCGCTTATTTAGGCAGAGGGAACAAAACCCATGGCAGGCGCGATGGGCGGTCCTGTCGGGGGCGATTTTCAACAGACTTATCCACAGCTTTGGTGGATATCCTTGAGGGGCTGCTCCAGCGCTGCTGGCTGCCGCCGCCCTCTATCCCGTTTCCAAAGGGATTTTCCGGTTTGGCCTTCTGGAATCATCACCTTGGATCAATTGACCGATAGGGCCAAACCCCTCACATAAAGCCGATGCCGCCGATCTCCACGATTGAGCACGGGCCTCCGGGTACGGACCTCGAGGCCGCGCCCCCTGACGACGCCCCGCTGGACCTGCCCTCCGATGGCCGGCGCAACGGCGTTCATGTCCTGACCGATTTCATCAAGACCCTGCCCGGCAAGCCGGGCGTCTATCGCATGACCGATGCCAAGGGTGCGGTGCTCTACGTCGGCAAGGCCAAGAACCTCAAGAAGCGGGTGAGTTCCTACGTCCGGACCGAGCGCATGCCGATCCGGCTGCAGCGCATGGTGTTCTATACCCACGCCTGCGAGGTGGTGATCACCCATACCGAAGCCGAAGCGCTGTTGCTGGAAAGCAACCTGATCAAGCAGCTCAAGCCGCGCTACAACATCATCTTTAAGGACGACAAGTCCTTCCCTTACATCATGATCCCCGGCGGCCACGCCTATCCCCGGATCGTCAAGCATCGGGGCGCGCGCGCCAAGGGCAGCGAGTATTTCGGCCCGTTCGCTTCCGCCCACGCGGTCAACGCCACCCTGACGGCGCTGCAGAAAGTGTTCCTGTTGCGCAGTTGCACGGATGCGGTGTTCTCGGCGCGGACACGGCCGTGCCTGCTATTTCAGATCAAACGCTGTGCGGCGCCCTGCGTCGGGCGGATCAGCGCCGAGGACTACACCGACCTCGTCGTCCAGGCGCGCGAATTCCTGACCGGCGACAGCCGTGCGATCCAGGAAGAATTCGCGCGGCGCATGGATGCCGCCAGCGCCCAACTCCACTTCGAAGCCGCCGCGTCTTTCCGTGACCGCATTCGGGCGATGACATCTGTTCAGGCCCATCAGGACATCAATGTCAGCGGTATCGGCGAGGCTGATGTGGTGGCGTTGCACAGCGCGGGCGGTCAAACCTGTGTACAGGTGTTTTTCTTCCGCGGCGGACAGAACTTCGGCAACCGCGCCTACTTCCCGATCCACGCGGCGGACGAAGAAGAAGCGGCGATCCTGGAAGCATTCATCGCTCAGTTCTACGAGAACTTCCCTGCGCCCAAGGAGATCATGATCAGCGCGCCGCCCGCCAACCAGGCCCTGCTGCAGGAAGCCTTGAGTTTGCGGGCCGGACGCAGCGTCTCCATCACAGTGCCGCAGCGGGGCAACCGCCGCACCTTGGTGGATCACGCCGCCCTCAACGCCCGCGAGGCGCTGCTGCGGCGCATGGCCGAGAACACGGCGCAGCGCAAATTGCTGGAGGGCGTGGCCGAGGTGTTCAGCCTCGCCACCCCGCCGGCGCGCATCGAGATCTACGACAATTCGCATATCTCCGGCACCAACATGGTCGGCGCCATGGTTGTGGCGGGGCCCACGGGGCTAATGAAAAACGCCTACCGCAAGTTCAACATCAAGACCGTGGATCTGTCCCCTGGCGACGACTACGGGGCCATGCGCGAAGTGCTGACACGGCGTTTCGCCCGCGCGCAAAAAGAAGACCCCTCGCGCACGCTGGGGCAATGGCCCGATCTGGTGCTGCTGGACGGCGGCCAGGGCCAGCTCAGCGCGGCGCTCAAGGTCATGGCGGACCTCGGCATCAGCGATTTGTGCCTGGCCGCTATCGCCAAGGGCCCGGACCGCAACGCCGGGCGCGAGCAATTTTTCATGCCGGGCCGCGAACCCTTCACCTTGCCGCCCAATCATGCGGTCCTCTACTTCCTGCAACGCCTGCGCGACGAAGCCCACCGCTTCGCCATCTCGGCCCACCGCGCCAAGCGGTCGAAAGCCATCGGCATGTCGGTCCTCGACGAGGTCACGGGCATCGGCGCAAGCCGGAAGAAGGCACTCTTGCGGCATTTCGGGTCGGCTAAAGCCGTGGCCGCCGCGGGCCTTACCGACCTGCAGAGTGTTGAAGGCGTCAGCGCCGCGACCGCCAAGAAAATCTATGACCATTTCCACGCCGAGGATTAAACTTTTGGCCTGTCGATATATGCAAGTCCGTGTAGGCTGACCTTATTGTGCTGAATCTCCCGAACATCCTCACGCTCTCGCGGATCGCAATCATCCCCCTGATGGTGATTACGTTCTTTTTCGATTCCAGCGCCATGCGGTGGGGCGCCTGCCTGCTTTACACCGCCGCCTGCATTACCGACTTTTTCGACGGCTACTTGGCGCGGCGGTCCAATCAGATTTCCCGTTTCGGACGGTTCCTCGATCCCATCGCCGACAAGCTGCTGGTGGCCGCCGTATTGCTCATGTTGGTGGGCTTCGGCCGCCTGACCCTGTGGGCCTACCTGCCGGCGCTGATCATCCTGTTGCGTGAAATCATGGTGTCCGGCCTGCGCGAATTCCTGGCGGAGCTGCGCATCGGCTTGCCGGTCACAAGGCTCGCCAAGTTCAAGACCACGGCGCAAATGATCGCCCTCGGGTTCCTCATCGTCGGCTCGGCGGCGCCGTGGTGGATTCCGGCGCGGGTCATCGGCGAAGCCTCCCTGTGGATCGCCGCCGGGCTGACCCTTATCACCGGTTATGACTACTTGCGCGCGGGCCTGCGCTACATGGATGAAGGCGTTCCGCTGCCGGAGTCCACGCGGGATTCCCAACCGTCCCAGAGCTGAGAAGATATGTCCCTCACCGTGCTCTATTTCGCTTGGGTGAAGGAGAAGGTCGGGTGCGGGCAGGAAACGCTCGCACCGCCCGCCGATGTTGCCACGGTCGCGGGTCTCATGGACTGGCTCTCCACTTTGAGCCCCGGCCACGCCGCTGCTTTCGCCGACCGCCGCCTGATCAAGTCCGCTGTCGACCAGGAGCATGTGGACCATGGAACGGCATTGGGAAAAGCCCGTGAAGTGGCCTTCTTTCCGCCGGTCACAGGCGGCTGATGCAAGACATTCGCGTCCAGCGCGAGCCGTTCGATGCCGGTGCGGAAATCACCGCATTCCTCGCCACCGTACCCAGGTCCGGCGGCGTCGCCACCTTCATCGGCCAGGTCCGCGACTTTCGCGAAAGTGGCGAAACCGTGCACGCCATGACGCTCGAGCATTACCCCGGTATGGCCGACCGCGCGTTGAAAGCCCTGGCCGTGGACGCGGCTCAGCGGTGGCCCCTCGACGGCGCCCTGATCATCCACCGCTACGGCGAACTCCATCCCGGCGAAGCCATCGTGCTGGTGGCGACCGCCGCCGCCCATCGTGGGGATGCCTTCGCCGCCTGCGAATTCCTGATGGACTGGCTCAAAACAAAGGCCCCCTTCTGGAAGAAGGAGGCCACATCGGCGGGTACATCGTGGGTCAGCGCCAGCGCGGGCGACGATGCCCGCGCTGAACGCTGGAAAGACTAAGCAGCGCCCGCGGCGGAAGGCCGCAAACTAAAGAATCCGTCTCCTGCCTTTAGGCAGCAGACGATTTTACGGCAGGCGCCTTGCCCACCATCACGTCGTAGTCCGCCATGAGCGTGCGGCAAACCTCGCCCGGGGTGAACTTGTACTCGCCGATCTCGCGCACCGGCGTGACTTCGGCCGCGGTGCCGGTGAGGAAACATTCCTGCGCGCTACCCATGTCCTTGGGGAACATCGCCCGTTCGATCACCTTGTAACCGCGTGTGTGCGCGAGTTCGATGACCGCGCGCCGTGTGATGCCGTCGAGGAAGCAGTCCGGCGTCGGCGTATGGATTTCACCGTTGATGACGAAGAAGATGTTTGCGCCGGTAGCTTCGGCGATCTGGCCGCGCCAGTCGAGCAGCAAAGCGTCGTCGTAGCCGGCGCGCTCGGCGGCGTGCTTGGACAGGGTGCAGATCATGTAGAGCCCCGAGGCCTTGGCCTTCACCGGGCCCATGTTCGGGCCTGGACGCTGCCACTCGGCCATATTCAGGCGAATGCCCTTGAGGCGCGCTTCGAGTGTGAAGTAGGACGGCCAAACCCAGCTCGTAATGGCCACGTGGATCTTGGCATTCTGCGCGGTCACACCCATCTGCTCGCTGCCGCGCCAAGCCACCGGACGGATATAGCCGTCGGTGATGTTATTCGCGCGCAGCACGTCATAGGTCGCGGTGTTGATCTGGTCGGCGGTGAACGGGAATTGCATGTCGAGCATCTTGGCCGACGCGATCAGGCGATCGGTATGCTGCTCCAGACGGAAAACCTTGCCGCCGTAGGCGCGCTCGCCTTCGAATACGCTCGAGGCATAGTGAAGAGCATGGGTGAGGACGTGGACCTTCGCGGACCGCCAGGGAACCAGGCTGCCGTTCATCCAAATGTAGCCGTCGCGATCGTCAAAACCTGCCGTGCTCATGCTATACCTCTGCCCGTCCAGGGCCTCTAGAGATTGAAATAAAATTACGCCCGAGAAGTTATTGTCGTAACATCGTTAGCCGCTTATGTCAAAGCGGCGAGCCAAACGCGCTGCGCATAGCAGCCTTGAGCGGTGAGGATACCGTTACCATGGTGGAAGCAAAAACCATCGTCAATCCGCTATTTCTGCGCGAAGAAGACCTTCGTCAGGGTATGGAATTGTTGTTCTTCGCCGCGCGCGATTTCACTGCCCGCCCCGACGAAATTCTCGGCGCCTATCGTTTCGGCCGGCCCCATCACCGTATCGTCTACTTTGTCGGCCGCTATCCCGGACTGAGCGTGAGCGAGCTGCTCGATATTCTACACGTTACAAAGCAGAGCCTGTCGCGGGTCCTGAGCCAGCTTATCCGCCAGGGTTTCATCGTTCAGAAGCAGGGCACCGCCGACCGCCGCCAGCGCCTGCTCCACCTCACCGATAAAGGCCGTGCGCTGGAAGGCGAGCTGACCACCAGCCAGCGGGCGCGCCTGACCGCAGCTTACAAAGAGGCGGGCGCCATAGCCGTGGAGGGGTTTCGCAAAGTACTCCTAGGGCTGATGGAGCCCGACGCGCGGCGCCGCTTTACCGCGATCGATAAGTGAACAGCATATGACTCTGATGAATTCCGCAGCGCAGGCGGTCTCGGCTACACTACCCGCCATGGAACCCTCCTACCCGCCCCACATTTTGGTTGTCGACGACGACACCCGCCTGCGCAACCTCCTGCGCAAATTCCTGGCCGAGAGCGGCTATATGGTCACCGCGGCCGCGGACGCCGCCGAGGCCCGCCGCCACATCAGCGCACTCCAGTTCGACCTGCTGGTGATCGACGTAATGATGCCCGGCGAAGACGGCCTGTCGCTGACGGCTTTCATCCGCGCCACCAACCGCGTGCCGATCCTGATGCTCACCGCCATGGGTGAGGCGCCGGACCGCATCCGCGGACTTGAGTCGGGCGTCGACGACTACATGGCCAAGCCGTTCGAGCCCAAGGAGCTGGTATTGCGCATCGGCTCTATCCTGCGGCGCGCGCCGCCCGCCGAAATCAGCGCCAACCTCGAACTGCGGTTCGGCGATTGCCGCTATGACCTCGCGCGCCAGCGCCTCACGCGCGAAGGCACGGTCGTGCGCCTGACGTCGTCGGAATCCGAACTCCTCAAGATCCTCACCCAGAACCTAGGCCAGCCGGTGGACCGCACGGCGCTCGGCATTGTCGGCGAGGACGGCGCCAATCCGCGTACCGTCGATGTCCAGATCACCCGGCTGCGGCGCAAGCTGGAGCCCGATCCGCGCCAGCCGCGTTATCTCCAGACCGTGCGCGGCACCGGTTACCTGCTGCGGCCTGACCCATAAAAGCGATGGATCGGGCGCCTCACCAACCTCTTATCATTCCGCCCCGCGGCGAGGGCGAAGCGCCGCGTTCAACGGCTCCCGTCGGGCGAGATCCCTGGATCGCCGAGGCCATCGTGAAAGCCTGGCAACGGCTGTTCCCGCCGCAGCCTCTGGAACGCATGATGCCCGCGACCCTGATGGCGCGGGTCAGCCTCGTCATTCTCATCCCCCTGATCCTGGTGCAGGTCATCTCGACCTACGTGTTCTATTACAATCATCTGTTCGCAGTGACCGAGCGCATCGAGGAAGACCTGGCCGGCGATCTCGCCGCCATGTCCTACGCTTTTACCGACCTGCGGGACGCCGGCCAGCGCGAGCGCCTGGTCGGCAACGCCAAACGCGCCATGGGCCTCGACATCTCCTTCCTGCCCGGCGCCACGATCACCGACGATCGCGCCGTGCACACCGAGCACGATGCCGACACATCGCTGGAGCGCGCGGTGTGGCAGGTGGTGGGCCGCAGCTTCGTCATCGACCGCCTGAAGTACCGCACCGACGGGCTGGCGCTGGTGCAAATTCAGCAGGACGACGGCGTCTTGAACGCGCTCGTGCCGCGCAGCCGTTTCCTCGCCGGCGGCAACAGCACGCTGGTTTTTGTCATGTGGCTGACCGGCTCGTCGGTGTTGCTGTTCGGCGTCGCGACCGTTTACCTCCGCAGCCAGGTCGCAGCCGTGAGGCGCCTCGCCCGCGCCGCCGACTCGTTCGGCAAAGGCCGAGAGGTTCCGAATTTCCCGGAGGGCGGCGCGCTCGAGGTGCGCCAGGCCGCGCGCGCCTTCACCATCATGCGCGAGCGCATCCAGCGCCAGATCGCCCAGCGCACCGAGATGCTCGCGGGCGTGTCCCACGACCTGCGCACGCCGCTGACCCGCATGAAACTGCAGCTCGCCATGATGACCGGCGCCGCGTCGGAAGACGTGAAGGCGATGCGCGACGACGTCACAGAAATGGAACGCATGCTGGAATCCTATCTGGCCTTTGCCAGAGGTGACGGCGCCGAAACCGCGGTCGCCTCCAAACCAGCGGAATTGCTGGCGGACGTCACCGGCCGCTTCCGCCGGGAGGGCGCCGACATCACCTTGGAACTCGGCAACCTGCCAGCGCGCATGCCCTTGAAACCCGTGGCCTTCGGGCGTTGCCTCGGCAATCTGATTGCCAATGCCGTGCGCTACGGACGTAAGGTGCAGGTAAGTGCCGCCCATGCCGGCGGCATCATTCAGATCGACGTCGACGACGATGGTCCGGGCATCCCACCTGATAAGCGCGAGGAAGCCTTCCGCGCCTTCCACCGCCTCGAGCCGTCACGCAATACCCGCACCGGCGGGATCGGCCTGGGACTTACGATCGCCCGCGACCTGGTGCACGGCATGGGCGGCGACATCGCGCTCGGCACCAGCCCGCTCGGCGGCCTCCGCGCCACGCTCCGCATTCCGCTCTAAGAAATTCTAGTGGAGGAGCGCCGTGTCGATAGCGCGGATGAGGTCGTCGTCGGCGACCGGCTTATCCAGCAGCGCGGCAGCGCCCGCACGCAGGGCCCTTTCCCGCAGGCTCGCATCACCGCGGGCAGTGATCATAATCACCGGTAGCGCCCGGCGGGTCGCGCGCAGAACTTCGAGCATTTCGAGGCCGGTCATTTCGGGCATATGCTGGTCGAGCAGGAGGCAGCCTCTTACGCTGTCGTCCACCGCAGCCAGGAATGCCGTGGCCGAGCCAAAAGTCCTGACCTTCATGCCGTAGGATTCGAGGACCATCCGCGTCGAATCGCGAACGGCCTCATCGTCATCCACCACATACACCAACGGGGAACTCGCCCCGTCAGATTTGGCCTCGCCTTGCATCGTCTATCCTCGGTGAGCGCCCTTCGCGGGCCCCGGCGAAAACATAGGGACGCACACACACACCCGATATACGTAATAATCCTTACGTATAATCGCTATTTTTTAGAGAGGCTTAGGAGCCGCCTTCGGGCCGCCGATTCCGGCCGCCAAGGCCATCCGCACCAGGTCCGAGAGGTTGCGGGCCTGCATCTTGTCCATGAGCCGGCCGCGATGAACCTCGACGGTCCGCGGCGAGATGTCGAGTTGATGGCCCACCACTTTGTTCGGGTTCCCCGCGACCAAGAGTTCGAGCACTTCAAGCTCCCGCGGCGTGAGGGTGGCAAGCCGGGCGCCTACTGCCTGGGTTACCTCGACTGAATCGCGCTCCTCGGCCACCCGCGAGAGGCCGCGGCGGATACTGTCCAGCACCCGATCATCGTCGAACGGCTTCTCGATGAAGTCCATGGCGCCGGCCTTCATAGCGCGCACGGCCAGGGGAACATCGCCGTGGCCGGTGATGATGATGACCGGCAGGCCGGCCTTACGGTTGGCCAGTTCGGTCTGCAGGGCGATGCCATCCATATCTGGCATGCGGATATCGGCAACCAGACAGCCGGCTTCGCCTGGGCGGTATTGGGCCAGAAAAGCAGTGGCAGAATCGAACACTCTGGGACTCAGGCCGGCGGACGTCAGCAGTGCGGCGAGGGAATCGCGCACGTCCGGGTCATCATCGACAACAAATACGGTGGTTTCAGCCATCGCCAAGGTCCCGAGAGTGAGGGCCGGGAAAGATATACGTGAAACTACCTACGCATATCTCCCAATTCAACCAGGCGGGCCACAGGCCTATTCATCCATGACCTAAAGAACACGCGACGAGGAGACCGCCATGATGGGTCCAAACATCGAGACGAGCCGTTCCGCACATGTCATTGCGGCGCGCGCTGTTCACGATCCCCTCGCCGCCCTCGATCCGCTCAAGGCTGCCGGCGCCCGCCTCTCTGTGAAACGCGGCGAAGAGATCGTCGGCGAAGGCAATGCCGCCGACTATTGCTACAAAGTGGTGAGCGGCAGTGTCCGTCTCGTCAAGCTTGTCGCCGACGGCCGCCGTCAGGTCTGCGAATTTCTCGTTGCCGGCGATTTTATCGGCCTGACCGCAGACGCCCACCATTATTTCACCGCTGAAGCCACCGCCGATTCCGTGCTTATGCGCTATCCCTGCCGCCGGGTGGAAAGCCTGATCGCCGGCGATCCCGCGCTCGCGCAGCATGTGCACAAGCTCACCACCTCGGGCCTGCGGCGCGCCTACGAACGCATGGTCCTGATCTGCCACAAGTCGGCGCAGGAACGCATCGCATGGTTCCTGCTGGAAATGGGCAAGCGCTCGGCCGGCTCGGATACCTTCATGTTGCCCATGACCCGCGCCGATATCGCCGACTACCTGGGTCTGGTGATCGAAACCGTCAGCCGCGTGCTAACCCAGCTGAAAGTCGCCGGCACGATCCAGGTCCGCAATATCAACCGCATCACCTTGGTCGATCGCGACGCCCTCGAAGCGGCCACGGGTGAAGGCTAAACAGGCGAAGGCTAAACAGGCGAAGCCTGATCAGGGGTCGCCGCCGATGGACGCCAGTTTCTGAAATTCGCGACACGTTCTGCATGACCGAGAGCGCGGTCCAAGGCTGCCATGGTCTTGGACATGTCGTCGCTGTCGTCACTCATCCACGCCCTGAGCGCGAACCCCATCACGGCCTTCAGGCCCTGAATACGCAGGAAGCCGCGCAAGCCGTCGGCTGAAATCCCGGCCGCTCCCAGCAGTGCGGCCGCGGAGCGTCCCACGCGACAGGCCAGCAGCGCCGCGGACGGCGGGTCTCGCGGCACGCCCATGACCACCGCGCGCACGGCATCACGCTTTTGATTGAGCAAGTCGAAGCGGCGCATCAGCACATCGAACAGCCGGTCGCGGGCGGAGCCTTCATCCGCAGAGCCTTCGACGCCGGCGAGATTCGCCGCATCCAGGCGGTCCATGAGTTTGACGAGCAGATGCGCCCGCGTGGGCGCGAACAACAGAACATCGCCTAAGGGGAGTCCGGCCTCGGCGGCGACCGCGGTCATGGTCACGCTGGTCCATCCGCCGGCGCCCGCCAGCCGCAGCCCGGCTTCCGTGATCGCTTCCGCGGGATCAGCGCTCACAGGTGCTGCTGGTTTTTTAGCCGCTGACTTCTTACGCGCCATGACCCACCTTTATCCTGCAAGTTCCTTGGAGCGCTTGGCCGCCGCAGCAGCAGCGCGGGTCATCAATTCCTTAAGTCCGTTCTCGCCCATGAGCACCGACAGCGCCGCGGCGGTGGTCCCATTCGGGCTGGTGACGTTCTGACGCAGGACGGCCGGGGCCGTAGCGGCATCGCGCTCCAGCAGTGTGCCCGAGCCGATGATGGTGGAGCGGGCCAGGTGCTCCGCGAGATCGGCGGGGAGGCCCGCGGCGATGCCGGCGTCACGCAAGGCTTCGACCATCAGAAAAACGTAGGCCGGCCCGCTCCCCGAGATGGCCGTGACCGCGTCCATATGGCTTTCATCGGCAAGCCAGGCCACTTCGCCCACCGCCGACAGCAGCACTTCGCACACGCGGCGCTGCACGGCGCTGACGCCGGGCGCGGCATAGAGGGCGCTAATGGCCTTACCCACCGCCGCCGGCGTATTGGGCATGGAGCGCACGATGGCGGCGTCCTCGCCGAGATGTTTTTGGAAATAGCCGGTGGTCTTGCCGGCGATGACGGAGAGAAACACCGGCGCCTGTCCGGCAAAGCGACGATAGCCCGGCACTACGCCGTCGGCGATCTGAGGCTTCACCGCGAACAGCACCACGTCCGGGACAAAATCCCGCGGCACGTCGGCGGCGTCGGACAGGCAGGTGAGTGCGCGATGCTTGGAACAGGGTGCGATAGTATCGCGGCCGGCGGGCTCGACGATGATGACGTCAACAGGATTGAGGCCGCATTTGAACCAGCCTTCGAGCAGGGCCCCGCCCATGCGCCCGCAGCCGACGAGAAGAATGGTGCCTTCGATCATGGCGCATACGATAGCACCCACCGCACCATACTAAAGCGATGAAATTGTCAGGCTTCGCCTGAGGAAATTGTCAGGCTTCGCCGACGGTGTCCAAAAGCGAGCTTTGGATGGCATCCGCCGCAGTGCGGCCGCCCCAGATTACAAACTGGAACGCGGGGTAGTAGCGTTCGCACTCGTTCATGGCGAGTTCCATAAGCTCGCCTACCAGATCCGTATCGAGCCTGTCGGGCAGGCGCACGGTATGGCGGAACATGGGGATGCCTTCTTCCACCCATATGGCGAAGTGGCCCATCCACAGACGTTCGTTCAGCTTGGCGATGAGTTCGTAGATCTGGCCCATAAGGCGCGGCTGGACCCGCATGTCGAGAGCGCAGGAGAAGTGGAGCGCCCCCAGATCCTCGGACCAGGCGAAGAACATGCCGTAGTCGCACCAGCTGCCGGGCGCTTCGACCGCAAGCTCGGTCTCGCAGCGGCGGTCGTAGACCCATTCCTTGCCGGCGATCAGCTCTTCAATGAGATCGATTGGGTTGCTCGCCGTGGTCGACGCCTGCCTCAGCGCGTGTGACGACTGCATTCAGAGACCCCCTAAACCCAAGAACTCGGGTCTACACCCGGGTTGCCCACCGCAAATCCCAGATTCAAGATATAGTAGGGTCCGATTCACGGCAACACAAAATGATGAACAAATCCACGGAGTCGCTCGCCGAATCTATCCACAGGCATTTAAGCCCGAACTGATTCAGTTTTTTGAAGTTTAGGAGTTCTTTTTGAGCTCTGCTTCGAGCGCCGCAATGCGCGCGATGAGGCGTTCTTGCTCCGCGCGAGCCTCTGAGGCCATGGCCCGCACCACATCGAACTCCTCGCGCCGCACGAAATTGCCGTCGGCCATGAACCGTTCCATCCGGTCGCGGATCATGGCCTCGATTTCGTCCTTGAGGCTGGTGAGCGCGCCGAGCGCACCGCCGGCGACGCGGGCGAGATCATCGAAGATGCGATTTTGGCTTTGCATGGCGGTGCTCCCTACCCCCGCATCCTAGTTGCATGAGGGGTGGAGGCAAGAGTGCAAAGCCTGTGTAGAGTAGCTGTACGAACGAATTCTGTGGAAAACTTTCTACGATGTATGTGGTCACCGGCGGCGCCGGGTTCATCGGCTCGAATCTTCTGAGCGTGCTGGAAGCGCGCGGGCTTGGCCCGCTCGCCGTTATTGATCGCTGCGACAGCGAGCATAAGCGGCGTAATATTGCCAAGCGCACGCTCGCCGCCACCGTCGCACCGGAACAGTGCCTCACCTTTCTCAATGAGAGCGCGGGAAAGATCCGCGGGCTTTTCCACCTCGGCGCCATCACCTCAACCACGGAGCGGGATCTGGAGCTGCTGGAGGAGGTCAACGTCCGCCTCAGCCGCGCCCTGTGGACCTGGTGCGCGCGGCACGGCGTACCTTTCGTTTATGCCTCCTCGGCCGCGACTTACGGCAGCGGGGATGAAGGATTCGACGACGACAACAGCCTGCAAGCCTTGTCGCGGTTGAAGCCGCTCAATCCTTACGGCGCCAGCAAGCATGCCTTCGACCTATGGGTGGCACAGCAGGTGACCGCCGGCGCCGACCAGCCGCCGCGCTGGGCGGGCCTCAAGTTCTTCAATGTTTACGGACCTAACGAATTTCACAAAGGCAGCCAGGCCAGCCTTGTCCCACAGATCTATCCGGTGGCGGCAAAGGGAGAGGCGTTCACGCTGTTCCGGTCGCATAACCCCGACTACGCCGACGGCGAACAACTGCGGGATTTCATTTTTGTCGAGGACTGCTGCGACGCCATGCAGTGGTTGATGCACGACAATCGCACGTCGGCATTGTTCAATCTCGGCACCGGCAGCGCGCGCACATTCCTCGATCTCGCGGCGTCTGTGTATAACGCTGCGGGCGCGCCTTTGGCCGTGAACTACCGCGACACGCCCCAAGACATCCGCGGCCAATACCAGTATTTTACCGAAGCGCGCATGGACCGTTTGCGTGCTGCCGGCTACTCAAGGCCTTTCACGACGCTGGAGGAAGGGGTTGCCGTCACCGTCGCACGCTACCTTTCCCAGCCAGACCCTTACCGCTGATCGCCGCATATAATGTTTGCCATTCCTTTTCCTCAGATCGACCCCGTGATCTTCGCCATCGGCCCCTTTGCCGTGCGCTGGTACGCGTTGGCCTATATCGCCGGGCTGTTCGGCGGCATCTGGTACATGCGCTGGATGGTCAAACGGCCGCCTGCGCTTATGACGCCGACGCAGATCGACGACTTTTTGCTGTGGGCGCTTGGCGGCGTCGTGCTCGGCGGACGTCTCGGCTATGTGCTGTTCTACAAGGCTGGCTACTACGCCACGCATCCCTTGGAAATTTTCAAGACCTGGGAAGGCGGCATGTCCTTCCACGGCGGTCTTCTCGGCGTCACCGCGGCGATCCTGCTCTACGCCCGCTATGCCAAGGTCAACAAGTGGTACCTGGCCGATTGTATCGCCTGCGCGGCGCCCATCGGTCTAGGTCTTGGGCGTCTGGCGAATTTCATAAACGCTGAGCTCTGGGGAAGGGTTGCACCGGACCTGCCGTGGGCCATGGTATTTCCAGGTGCGGGCGACGTGCCGCGGCACCCCAGCCAGCTTTATCAAGCCGGTCTCGAAGGGCTGGCCCTGCTCCTCATCCTGCATTTCGCCTGGCGCAACGAATCCTTACGCCATCGTCCCGGTCAGCTCACCGGAATGTTCTGGATCGGTTACGGCGTGTTCCGGTCCTTCGGTGAGTTCTTTCGCGAGCCAGATGCCTTCCTAGGCTTCCTCATCGGCGGCGCCACTATGGGCCAGCTTCTGTCCCTGCCCATGATCGCCTTCGGCGTGTACTGCATCTGGCGGGCGCGCCGCGCGCCTGCGGTGTGATGCCCGATGCAATGAAGACGGGCTCTTCCACGACGGAAGACGCCCTGCGGGCGCGAATCAACGCCGCAGCGTCCATTGGCCTCGATGAATACATGGATGCCGCCAACACGGCCTATTACGCCACCGGCGATGCTATCGGCGCGGCGGGCGACTTCATCACCGCCCCCGAGATCAGCCAGTGTTTCGGCGAACTCATCGGCCTGTGGGCGGCGGTTACCTGGCAGAGCCTTGGTGCGCCCGCATCCTTCAATCTCGTGGAGTTTGGCCCCGGGCGTGGGACGCTCATGGCCGACGCCCTGCGGGCCGCCGTGCACGTGCCGGGCTTTCATGCGGCGGCGCGCATCCACCTGATCGAACGCAGCGCGGGACTTATGGAGCGCCAGCGACAGGCGCTAGCCCCGTACTCCGTGCAGTGGCATGGCGACATCAACGACCTTCCAAGGGGTCCCATGATCGTCATCGCCAACGAGTTTCTCGACGCGCTGCCGATCCGCCAGTTCGAATACACCGCCGACGGCTGGAGCGAACGCCGCATTGCCCTTGATGACGGCGGCTTCTTCACGTGGGCCCTGAGGCCCGCGGATGTTCGTGTCCCGGGATATGTCGCCACGACTCCCGGCGCCATCTATGAGGATTCACCCGCGGTCGCCGCCGCGACCTCTGCCTTGGCGGCGCGGATCGCCGGCGATGGCGGCGCCGCACTGCTGATCGACTATGGCTATTGTGGTGGCGAATCCGGCGACACACTGCAAGCCGTGCACAAGCACCGCACCGCCCAGGTCCTAACCGCGCCGGGCGCACACGACCTTACCGCCCACGTGGATTTCGCCGCCGTGGCGCGAACGGCCGAAGAAGCCGGCGCCCGGGTGTTCGGCCCGCTGGAGCAAGGGATTTGGTTGCGCCGCCTCGGTATCGACGTGCGGGCTGAAAGGCTGATGCGGGATAAGCCCGAGGCCGCGCGGAACGCTATCATAACCGGCGTACGGCGATTGACCGACGCCCGCGCCATGGGCAGTTTGTTCAAGGTCATGGCGCTTGCCGCCCCGTCCCTCCCGGCGCTCGAGGGGTTTGACCCTGCACCTGCGCCCAAGGATATGCCGTGAACCTCACCGACACCCTTCCCTCCGCTCTTGAAATAGCTTCGTTGCGGGACATGCCAGGACTGCGCCATGGCTTCTTCGGCCGCGCCGGAGGACGTTCCCAGGGGATCTACACCAGCAACAACTGCGGCTTCGGCTCCAGCGACGCGCGGGAGACGGTGGCGGCCAACCGCGCCGCCTGCGCCGCGCGCCTCGGCCTGCCCGGGCTCGTCACGGTGAACCAGCGCCACACACCGAAGGTCGAGGTCGTTACGGCCCCGTGGCCGGCCGAAACCGCGCCCATCGCCGACGCCATGGTGACCAACGTGCCGGGAATCGGCCTCGGCATTCTGACCGCCGATTGCGCGCCGGTCCTGTTTGCCGATGCGAAAGCCGGCGTTGTGGGCGCCGCCCACGCCGGATGGCGCGGTGCTTTCGAGGGCGTCATCGAGGCTACCGTTACCGCCATGGTCGGCCTGGGCGCCGCCCGCGGAAATATCGTCGCCGCCGTGGGGCCGTGCATCGGCCAGGCGTCATATGAAGTCGGCCCGGAATTCGTCGCCCGCTTCCTGGAGCGCGACGCCGCATTCGGACGCTACTTCGCCAACCCTAAGGACAACGGCCACCGCGACTTCGACCTCGCCGGCTTCGTGGCCGACGCGGCGACGGCGGCCGGCGTCGATGCGGTCATCGTCACGGGGCGCGACACCTGCGCCGACGAGGCCACCTATTTCAGCTACCGCCGCACGACCCTCAAGAAGGAACCCGACTACGGCCGTCAGATCTCGGTGATCGGGCGTGTTTAAGTCCCTTATAGCGGCCGCGCTCGTGATCCTGGCCTGCACGGCCTGCGGCGAAGTGCCGCAGCCGTTCCGGGGCGCGCCCCGGGCCACCACAGATAACCCGCTGCTGGACGTGCCGAGCGCCGTCGGCGTCGCCATATTGCCCGTAGCCAATGCACCCGCGCCCTTGAACCGCGAAATCTCCAGGGCGCTCGCGACCAGGCTGCAAGCGCTGGAGATTCCGGCCGAAGCCGTCGACAGCAACGCCGGCCTCGGATTCACCCTCTCGGCTACCGCCCAGGACATCGTCGCGTCGCCCGCGGGCGTCACCGCCACCATCGTCTGGGCGTTGCGCTCGCGGCGGGGTTCTGCCGGAGAATACCGCCAGACAGTGGCGATTCCCGCCAACGCCTGGCAGGACGGCGCCAAGGATACGGCGGAGACCGCCGCGCAGTTGGCGGGCACCGCGGGCACCGCCATCGTCACCCTGGTCGGCGGCGAAGCCCCGGCCCCGGTGATGGTGGCAAAAGCGCGGTTGCCGCGCATTGCCATAGCCCCAGTGGAGGGCGCCCCCGGTGACGGACGCGAATCCCTGCGGCTCGCTTTGATTCAAGTGATGTTCGAGCGCGGCGTCGCCCGGGACGACTCCAATCCCGAAGTCACCCTGCGCGCCGCCATGACGAGTACCGCGGCCGGCCCCGACCAGCAGAAGGTGCAGATCGTCTGGCACGCCATCGCCCGGGACGGCGCCGACCTGGGCACCGTGAAGCTCGACAACACCATCCCCAACGGCGCTTTGGACGGTCCCTGGGGCCCCACGGCTTACGCGATCGCAAATGCCGCCGTCGGCGACCTGGTGGCGCTTCTCGGCACAGCCGCGACAACAATCCCACCGCCAAAATAATAATGCGGCCGTCGCCCGACCTCCTCTTTACGTCACGTATCGGGGTTGATACTTTCCGCGCGCCTGAATGAAGGGTGCGTTCAGGCGATTGCGGGATCACCGCAATGGCCGTGCGGGGGCACTCAGATCCATTGAATTCGGTGCCATGAAAATCCTGGCGGGTAACAGCAACAAACCTGTGGCCGAAGCCATCGGGGCTTGCCTCCATCTTCAACTTACCAACGCCAGCATCAAGCGCTTCTCCGACATGGAGATCTTCGTCGAGATCCACGAAAACGTGCGCGGCGAAGACGTTTTCATCATCCAGTCGACCTCTTACCCCGCCAACGACAACCTGATGGAACTGCTGATCACGCTGGACGCCCTGCGCCGGGCCTCGGCGCGGCGCGTGACCGCCGTGATCCCCTATTACGGCTACGCCCGCCAGGACCGCAAAACCGGCGGCCGCACGCCGATCACCGCCAAGCTGGTGGCGAATCTCATCACCCAGGGCGGCGCCGGGCGCGTGCTGTCGCTGGATCTGCACTCGGGTCAGATCCAGGGCTTTTTCGACATCCCACTCGACAATCTCTATTCGGCGCCGGTGTTCACCCAGGACATCCAGGCCAAGTTCAAAGGCGAGGAACTGGTGATCGTGTCGCCCGACGTGGGCGGCGTGGTGCGCGCGCGCGCCATCGCTAAGCGCATCCACGCCGACCTCGCCATCATCGACAAACGCCGCGAACGGGCGGGCGTGTCGGAAGTCATGAACATCATCGGTGAAGTGGACGGCCGCACCTGCATCCTGGTGGACGACATCGTCGATTCGGCCGGCACCTTGTGTAACGCAGCCACCGCCCTCATGAATGCCGGCGCCAAGTCGGTTTCGGCCTACGTCACCCACGGCGTGCTTTCGGGGGGCGCTGTGGGCCGGGTCAGCTCCTCACCCCTTCGGGAACTGGTGATCACCGACAGCATTCAGGCCACCGAAGCTGTCAGGCTCGCCGACAACATCCGCCAGTTGTCCATCGCCCCCCTCATGGCCGAAGCCATCAAGCGCATCAGCCACGAAGCCTCGGTTTCCAGCCTGTTCGAATAGGTCGGGTCGAAGACCCGCAGATATCAAGCGGTCGGGGACCCGCCGATTTTTATCGACCTGTGCGGCGTTTTGCGCTCTGATTCAGCCTGTACCCGTTGGCGGAGTCCTCATGGCGCGCGCGGTCCTAGCGGCTCTTATTCTTGTTTTAGGTTTTTGCGGCGCTTACGCCGCCGAACCGGAGGCGACTCGTCCCTTCTCGCCCAAGGAAAGCCAGGCCGATATGAGCCGGTTGCGGGACTTCGTTTATCCCCCCGGCTATCCCGACGACTTTATCGTGTCGCTCGAGAACGGCAATGTCCCCGCCGATATGACCGTGGCGGAATTTTCCCGCCTGCACTGCGGCGAGACCGCGCGCATTGTGCTCAATCCTTGCATGATCCGATACACGACCGCCAAGGGCCCGGCGTACTACGTCGTCACCACCGGCGAGCGCCAAGGTTTCACCGATGCCGTATCGGCCACGCGATATTTCAACGAGCGCATGGGCTCCGCGTTCATGGAGCTGGACGTCGAGATCACCGCGCTGAACGCCTTCATCGAGGACTTCTGCATGGACATCGAGAAAGGCCTCAGCGCCCGCGAGGCCTTGAGCAGCCGGGGCGACCGCCCGCGCATCAATCACGCGATCGCGGCGGTGAACCCCGAGAGCAAGTTTCCGTTCTCAAATCTCTTCCAATGGGAGAAATGCGACGGCTGCGTCGGCATCGTCGCCGTGCGCCAGGATACGGCCATGCAGGAGCCGCGCTGCGGCAACGTACGCAAGCAGAATACCCCCCGCGTCGCCTTCTTCGTCGTGGACCGGCTGACGTCCCGCGGCTACGGCACGCTGGACGAAGGCCTTAAGGACTTCGGCGGCAAGGTCGGCGCCAATTAGGCGATCCCCCCTGGACGGGCCGCAGAGGGTCGCCTTCTCCCAAATGGTTAACGGGGCGCCGCCTTGAACATGGGCCCTGCCTTGAACAAGAAAGGCGAACCGTGTACATGACCGCCTTCCCGCCAAACCGGCGGGTTTTTTAGGCGCGGCCGCACCCCTGGAGGCGGTTGAGCGCCCCATATCCCGGCTTTGGGATTATGGTGTTGATTCTAAAGGAGAAAACCGATGCCTAAGACCAGCACTTTGCAGGTACAGGGGCGCGATCGGGCAGGTAAGGGGGCAGCTCGGGCCACACGTCGCGGGGGACTCGTCCCCGGCGTCATTTATGGCGGCAACCAAGAAGCCACGCTGATCGCCCTCGAGCCCAAGATCCTGACCGCCCTGATGCACGACCCGGCGTTCAAAACCAACATTTTCGAAGTCGAACTCGGCGGCAAAAAGCAGCGCACCATGGCCATGGATGTGCAGCTTCACCCCGTCAGCGACAAGCCGGTCCATGCCGACTTCCGCCGCATCGAAAAAGACACCCTGGTGCGTGTGCCGATTCCGGTGCGCTTCTTCAACGAAAGCGCTTCGCCCGGCATCAAAGTCGGCGGCGTGCTCAACATCGTGCGCCACGACGTGGAAGTGCGCGGCCGTCCCGATGACCTGCCCGACCACATCGACGTGGACCTGACGGGCCTGGGTATCGGTGACTCGGTGCACATCAACGCGATCGCGCTTCCCAACGGCATCAAGCCGACGATCGCCCGTAACTTCACCATCTGCACGATCGCGCCGCCGACGGTGATGACGGCCGAAGAAGACGCGCCTGTCGCAGCCGCCGCACCGGCGGAAGGTGCAGCCGCAGCCGGCGCCGCAGCCGGCGCTGCTCCCGGCGCAGCCCCCGGCGCTGCTGCCGGTGGCGATGCCAAAGGC
>CANISR010000035.1 GCA_947470105.1 Fidelibacterota bacterium
CCATGCGTTCGTGGCGCTCCTGGGCTTCGACGCTCAAGGTCGCGATCGGACGGGCTTCCAGGCGCTTGATGCTGATGGGTTCGCCGGTTTCCTCGCAGTAGCCGTAGGACCCGTCTTCGATGCGGGCGATGGCGGCGTCGATCTTGGAGATCAACTTGCGCGCACGGTCACGGGTGCGCAATTCCAGCGAGCGTTCCATTTCCGTCGACGCGCGGTCGGCGAGATCCGGCTCTTGGACTCCGCCTTCCTGCAAGCTCTCGAGAGTCTCTTCGGATTCCTTGAGCAGCTCGCCGCGCCAATTCAGCAGCTTGCGGCGGAAATACTCCTGCTGCTTCGGATTCATGAACGGTTCTTTTTCCGTGGGACGGTAATCAGGCGGAACCGTGATCGTCATTTTTGAACCCAGCGGCTGGTGGCGAGAGCGTGTCACGTGAAGATCATGACCGGCCGGGGCGGACCCCTGGCGGCGCGGGAATATATGGGTTCACCACGCCGTTCCGCAAGGCTGTCTATTGGTCTGATTTATAAAGATTTTTTTAAAGTGAAAGGACCCAGGCGGCGGGTCCGGGGAACAAAGCGGCTCAGGCCAGCTTGCGCCCGAGTTTGGCGAGTTCGATCTCGGCCCTGAGTTCAATCTCATCCAGCAGCCGCGAGACGATCGGGTCCGCCCCGCGCTCGCGCTTCTCGCGCACCATCCGGGCGAGCTCGGCGAGCTTATCCTTAGGTACGGCGCCCAAGAGCAAGCCGCGGCGCACATCTTCAAGCCGGTCCAGCATTTCGGTCCCGCGTTGGGCGCGCCGCTGGCGTTCCTTGTAGTCGGGGCCGGCGCTCCCTTCGTCCACCGACTGGGCCGCCAGCAGTCCACCGACGCCGAGCACGCCACTTACCGGCTCATTGGCTTCGGGACCGGAGGCTTCATCCGCCCCGGTGACGCTGTCGAGGGCGGACGCAAAATTGCCGCCGCTGGTACCCCCGGCCTTGCGCGCCTTGCCGGTGCCGCCGACGGCCGACGACGATTTGGAGCCTTCAACTTTCACAGCAAACAACCCTTAGACACGGGCGACCGACAATCGGGCCACCGCAACATATGGGGTCATCCTCACCTACCCCCCCCCTTTGTGCAACCGGGCAAGAATTGCCGGGCAGGCGGGCGGGTTCTGCCACCGGCCCCGGCCGGGGCCCAGATGCCGCCAAATATATTCATATAAATCAGATGCTTAGGTATTTCCGGTCCTGGCACGCTTTTCGCATTCTGGGGTAGCGGAAGACTATGTCACCGGCCTTTGGCGACGCCCGAATTGCGTTCCAAAACCGCCTGATAAGAAAGAGGACCAGATGACCGCCCGTTGCATGCCGCTCGCCCCGCTCCGTTTCGCGCCCATCATTGATCGGCTGTGGTTCGTTGCCATCCACGCCCTGATGTTCGTGCTGTTGCTGGCGGCGAGCAGCGCCCACGCCAGCAGCCGCGTCAAAGACGTCGCTGCTTTCGAAGGCGTGCGCGCGAACATGCTGGTGGGTTACGGCCTGGTGACCGGCCTGCAGGGTACCGGCGACGACCTGAAGGAGACCGGCGCCACCAAGAATTCGTTGCTCGGCATGTTGGAACGCCTGGGGATCAATTCCCGCGACGACGTGCTGCAGACCGACAACGTCGCCGCCGTGCTGGTGACCGCCACCCTTCCCGCCTTCGCCCGTCAGGGCTCGAAGCTGGACATTACCGTCAGCTCGCTGGGCAACGCCAAGAGCCTCTCCGGCGGCACTTTGGCGGTTACTCCGCTCATGGGCGCGGATGGTGAAGTCTACGCCGCCGCCCAGGGCAACGTGCAGATTGGCGGCTTTTCCGCCCAGGGCCAGGGCGCCAGCGTCACGCGCGGCGTCACGACTTCGGGCCGCATTCCTGCCGGCGCCGTCGTCGAACGCGAAATCGACTTCAGCCTCGCCAACATGACTTCGCTCAAAGTCGCGTTGCACAACCCCGACCTCACCACCGCGCGGCGCGTTTCGGACGCCGTCAACGCGCTCCTGGGCACCACCGCATCCGCCGCCATCGATCCGGGCACGGTGCTGATCAACCTGCCGCAGGGCTACAAGGGCACCATGGTCAACCTTATGACCGACGTCGAGCAGCTCCGCGTCGAGCCCGACAGCCCGGCCAAGGTCATCATCGACGAGCGCACCGGCGTGATCGTTATCGGCGACGAAGTGCGCATTTCGACGGTCGCGATTGCACAGGGCAACCTGACCATCCGCGTTACCGAAACCCCGCAGGTGTCGCAGCCGGCGCCGTTCTCCGAGACCGGCACCACCACGGTTGTCCCCCGCACCGACATTCAGGTCGACGACGGCGCAGAGAAGCGCCTGGCCGTGGTCAACGGCGGCGTCAGCCTGCAGGAACTGGTGAACGGGCTGAACGCCCTGGGCATCGGTCCGCGCGACATGATCTCGATCCTGCAGGCCATCAAGGCCGCGGGCGCGCTGCAAGCCGATATCGAAGTGATGTAACGGACAGGCGCTGGGAATACGCAAATGGACGCCCTCTCCACCACAACCTTCACCGCGGCGCTCGCCAAACAATCAAAGGCGAGCACGGCCGGCGTGTCGGCGGCCGACCAGAAGAAGATCAAGAAGTCCGCCCAGGACTTCGAAGGTTTCTTCATTGGTCAGATGATGCAGACCATGACCGAGGGCCTGGAAACCGACTCCTATTTCGGCGGCGGCCACGGTGAAGAAATGTGGCGCTCCATGCTGAACCAGGAATACGGCAAGGAAGTCGCGAAGTCCGGCCGCCTCGGCATCAGCAACACCGTCATGACCTCCATGCTCCGCGCCCAGGAAGAACGCACCAAGGCGCAGATGCAGGCTGGCCCGCTACAAACAAACGCCCAATCTCAGGCCGCGCCGGCCGCCGATATCGCGACCGCTACGACGAATGCCGCCGCCATTCAGGCCGGCTCCGTGCTCACCCGCTCGCTCAAAGGTCTCTAAGCCATGAACATGATGCGACGCGATCTGCCCGGCGCCCCCGCCCGCTCCACTTCCCCGCAGGCGCCCAGACCCATGGCCGGCTCGCCCATTTCCGTGGCGCCGCGCAGCAATGGCCCCTCGCAAGGTCCCGGCCTGCGCCCGCAACCCAAAACCGACGAACTGATGATGGTGATCCGGCAGTTGACCGAACTGCTCACCAAGGAAAATGCATCGCTGAAGCGCCACCGCACGGATGAAGTGAAGGCCTTCACCGAGCGCAAGGAGCAACTCGCGCGCCTGTATCAGGGCCATATGAACGCGATCCACCGCGACCCCAGCGTGCTCAAGGCGCTCGATCCGTCCAAGCGCCTGGCGTTTACCCAGCAGGCCATGAAGCTCGGCGAGCTGATGCAGGAGAACGCGGCCCTGCTCAAGGGCAACATCCAGTCGATCAATATGTTCTTCAAAGCCGTGACCGATGCCGTGAAGGAACGCCAGGAGAAGATGGCGGCCGCCTACTCGCGCAGCGGCTCCATGAGCGGATATATCGCCAAGCGCAGCCTGGCGGTCAGCTTCAACGAGACGATGTAGCGGACCAGGGCGCGGGAGCACTTTAAATGTCGTTGAATCTAGCACTCACCTCGGCGATCTCGGGATTGTCCACGGCCCAAGCGGGCCTGGATGTGATCTCGAACAACATCGCCAACGTCAATACCGCGGGCTACACGCGCAAGATCTTCGTGCCGGAATCGCTGGTGCTCGCCAACAAAGGCGCCGGGGTCCAGGTCGCGGACATCATCAACAATGTCGACCAGAACCTGTTGCGCGATACCCGCAACCAGAACAGCACCGTCGGCCTGCTCCAGACCCTCAACACCTATTATAAGCGGGTCCAGGACACGTTCGGCACCACGGGCGCCGAGAGCTCGCTGTCCAACCAGATCAACACGCTGCAGAAAGAGTTCACGACCCTCACCACCAGCCCGGAGACAACCTCGCAGCAGCTCGCCGCGGTCCAGGCGGGGGTGAACGCGGCCAACAACCTGTCGAACATGAGCCAGACGGTGCAGACCCTGCGCCTGAACGCTGACCGTGACATCTCGAGCCTGATTGCTCAGATGAACAACGACCTCAACACCATCGCGGCGCTCAACGACCAGATCGCCCTGGGCGTCGGCACCAAGAAGCCCACCGGCGACCTCGAGGACAAGCGCGATGTCGCGCTCAACAACCTCTCGAACACGCTCGATATCCGCTATTTCGAAAACGCCAACGGCAGCGTCACGGTCTACACCAGCGACGGCACCACTCTGGTGGACAACTCGCCCGTCAAGATGAGCCATGTGTCCCTGTCCCAGGTGTCGCCGGGCGCCACCTATGCCGGCGGCGATTTCAACGGCATTTTCGCCGGCGTGCGCGACATCACCGCGACGATCACGGGCGGCAAGCTAAAGGCCCTGATCGACATGCGCGATTCCACGCTGCCGACGATGCAGTCGCAGTTGGACGAACTCGGCACCAGCCTCAAAGACCAGGTCAACCAGGTTCACAACCGCGGCACCGCTTTCCCCGACGTGGTGAATAACGTCGTCGGCACGCGGAACTTCATGTCGTCCTCGAACCAGACCGTCACCTTTTCCGGGTCCGAGCCGAATATCGTGCTGTACGACGCGAACGGCGCCGAGGTCGCGTCGGCGCGGGTGCTGGACCCGGCAACGATCAATTTCACCAACGGCGGCACTATCGATGATCTGGCATCGCAGATGCAGACCTGGATCCAGGCGCAGGACCCGCAGTTAGTCAACGCCACGGTCGCGGTCAACGCCGACGGCAAATTCGCCATCAATCTCGGGACCGACACCATCGGCATTGGCTTCCAGGATCAGCAGACGTCGATCAAGGGCAGCACCCAGAAGGACGTCACCGCCGCCATCGATCTCGACGGCGACGGCACCGCCGACAAGAGTTTCGAAGGTTTCTCGAACTTCCTGGGCCTGAACGACTACTTCGTGAGCGTGCAGAACGTCGCCCAGTGGACCTCGGCCTACAAGCCGGGCAACTACACCCTGTCGGTCCCGTCACCGGTGGATCTGAACTTCTCCGACGCCAGCAATCCAACCGGCATCGCCAGCGGCACAATCACCGTCAATCCCGGCGATACGCTGGAAACCATCGCGGCCAAGATCAACGCCAACGCCGCGCTCCAGACCCGGATCAAGGCGTCGGTGGTCCCCGAAGGCAGCGGCAAGCGACTGCAGATCACCCAGACCTTGGGCGAACAGCTGGTCGTCACCCAGGTCGGCGGCACCAACGCCATTGATGCGCTGGGCCTCAACTTCTCCAATACCGGCATTGCCCAGAAGCTTGGGGTCAACCAGTCCCTGCTGGACGACCCGTCGCGGGTGTCGCGCGGCCAGCCACAGCTCGACCCCCTCACCGGTAAGTACGTACTGGCGGCGGGCGACAACTCGGTGGTGTCGCAACTCGCCAATCTGATGACCGGACCAGCCGCGTTCCAGCCGGCGGGTTCGCTCTCGGGCGCCGCCATCAGCTTCTCGGACTACGCCTCGTCGATCATTTCGCTGTCCTCGACCGCCGCGGCCTCGACCAAAGTCAACCTTTCGACCCAGGAATCGCTACAGACCTCGCTGGTCCAGAAGCAGTCGGAGATGACCGGCGTGAACCTGGACGAGGAAATGTCCCAACTGATGATTTTCCAGCAGACCTACGCCGCATCGGCCAAGGTCATTTCCACGACCCAGCAGTTGCTGCAAATCCTTAACGACATCATCCGGTAAGAGCCGGCTGGTAGGAGACGCCCATGGTTACCCGTATCGGCACCGCCGCCCAGAACCTGGTTCTGGTGACGCGCATGATCGAACAGCAGCAGCAAGTGGCGGAAGACCAGACCAAGGTCGCCACTGGCCTGAAGTCGCAGGACTATGCCGGCATCGCGCCCGACACTTACGACCTGCTCAACGTCGAGAACCAGAAGGCGCGCATCACCCGCTATCTCAGCGACAACTCGCTGGTGTCCACTACGCTGAAGGCGCAACAGACGTCGGTGCAAGGCATCACCGAGAGCGCCCAGGACTTGCGTTCGCTGATGGTGCAGTTCGCCGGCCGCGACCTGTCGTCGAAGTCGCCCCAGAACATCACCGACGTCCGCGACCTGCAGGAGAAGGCCTTCGGCGCCCTCTCCCAGATCCAATACTTCCTCAATCAGCAGATCGACGGGAAGTACATCTTCGGCGGCGCCACCAGCGACCGGCCGCCGATCAGCCTGCCCTACAACAATCTTGACGATTTCCAGAACACCTATGACGGCATCGGCACAGTGTTCCCGTCGTCCCGCGCCGCCAACCTGGTGGACCTGTCGTTCTCGAACTTCTCGGCGACCTACAGCAGCCAGCAGATCCCGCCGGCGGGCGCCAGCGCCCTGAACTACTCCCAGATCACCGCGGCGCCCGGAGACTTCATCAGCTCGACCATCGACCAGACCCAGACCGGCAACCTGGTGTTCACCAATGTCGGCGCCAACGGCAAGGTCACCGCCGCCACGCCAGGGGCGTTCAAGAGTATCCAGATCGGCCAGACCATCCTGCTCGACGGCGCCGGCACGCTGCAGGGTGCGGCGACCGACAACAACGGCGTCTACACCGTCACCGCGGTATCGCCCGACGGCGGCACCATTACCTTCGACCAGACCGTCAACGCCGGCACCGAATTGGCCGGCGGCTCGGTAAAGTTCAATCTCGGAATTCCCGACGGCACCGCCCTGGCGATGGAAGGTTCCGTCGCCGGCAACAACGGCGCCTACACCATGAAATGGCCGAAGAACGCCGACCTGTTGGCTGCCGGCTACAGCCTGTCGAGCGGGGACATCGTCAACGGCAACACGGTCTTCAGCCGCAAGCCTATTCCGATTCCCGGCGCCTCGGGCGAAGTCGTCAGCCTCAAGTCCATGGCCTTCCTCCACGGCGTCAGCCTGCCCACGCAGATGAAGATCAGCGACAGCCAGACCATCAAGCTGGATGTGACCGGCCTCGACCCGGCCTTTGAGAAGGCGATCCGGGCGCTGGGGACGATTGCGCAAGGTGACCTGCTCAACAATACCGACCGCATCCAGCAGGCCCTGGCGGCGCTCAATGATTCAATCCAGCACTCGGCCTTGCAGCCGACCGAGGCCATGAGCGACCTTACCAGCGTCATGGACCGCATCTCGAACAACTTCGGCATTCTGACGACCGCTAAGGACACCCAGACCCAGTTCAAGGCGTTCCTGGACGGGCGCCAGAATGACCTGCTCAAGGCCGACACTACGGAAGCCGCGGTCCGCCTGCAGACCGACTCTCAGTCGCTGCAAATTTCCTATGCTTCGCTGTCGAAGATCACGCAGCTCAGCCTGCTGAACTACCTTTAAGCGCTGAAATCCACATGGCGCGGTAAGCGGCCTCGACGCCGCGTGCATGGGCCTGGGCGTCGCACAGGGGCGACACCCGCACGCGCTCGCGCAATCCGAGCCGCACCTCCGCCAGCGCGGCAGGATCGCCGGCCTTGGCTATGGCCAGAGCCACGAAGGCCTCGGGGCTTTCGGCTATCCAGTCCGCCAGGCCCGCCGCCGTCAACAGGCTCGCCGAGACGCGGCCTGCGTGCGCTCTCCCCGCCAGTGTCAACACCGGCACACCCATCCACAGGGCCTCGCAGGTTGTGGTGGTGCCGTTGTAGGGGAAGGTGTCGAGCGCCATGTCGACACGCCCGTACAGCGCCATATGATCGCCGTCGTCCGGCATCCAGCCTGATAGGTCTATGCGGTCCGGACGGACGCCAAGCACAGTGAAGCGTTCAATAAGGCGATCGCGGGTGGCCTTCTCCGTCAGCGGCTTACTCTTCACCACGAGCCGCGCCGTAGGTAAAGCCGCAAGGACCGCCGCCCACAGACGCACGGTGACGTCGGAAATCTTGGCGAGCTTGTTGAATGAGCCAAAGGTGACATGCCCGGCCGCCAAGGCTGGGAGGGGACCCGGCGCAGGGCTCGCGAGGGCTGCGAAGCAATGCAGGTTCGGGGTCAGGCGCACCAGGGTTTCACTGGCAAAATCCTCCGCACCCGCCGGGTCGGTGACCGCGTCACAGAAACGGTAATCCATGGCCGGAAGGCTGGTGGTGGCCGGATATCCGATGCCGGTCACCTGGATGTACGCCGCGCGTGCCGCGAACAGGCCGAGCCGATTGCCTTGGGTGTGGCCCGCCAGATCCACGAGGATGTCGATCCGGTCGACCTTGATCTGCGCCAGTAGCGCCGCATCGGTCCACCCGTGCACAGCGCGCCAATGATCGGCTTGACCCCGCAATGCTTCGGTCACGGCGTCCGGCCGCAGGACATCGGCGTAACAGAACACCTCCACGACAGCGGGATCGCGGGCCTCCAGAAACGGCGCCAGGAAAAACGCCACCGCATGACGGCGGAAATCCGGCGAAACATACCCGACCCGCAGACGCCGGTTTGGATCAGGATCGGCGAGCGCCACAGCGGCAGCCGCAGGCATGGTCGCGCCCCATGCTCGATGCTCGTCCGCGACAACACGCGGGTCTTCCGCGTCATAGAGGCGGGCATACAGCCGGTTGTCCTGGACGTCCCGCAGGCCGGGCGCCTGGACTAGGACCGCGTCGAAAGCCCTGATCGCCGCCGCGGCATCGCCTTGCTCCAGGTGCGCCACGCCCAGGTTCAGCTGCGCCGCCATATTGTCCGGCGCTGCTTTCAGCGCCTGCGCATAGCATTCGGCCGCAGCGCCATAGCCCCCCTGGCTCGCCAGCACCGCACCAAGGTTGCTATGGGCTTGCGAGAGCGACGGGTCGGCCGCAATGGCGCGATGGAAGGCCTCTACCGCTTCGCCGGGGCGGCCCAGATCCGCGAGCACGTTGCCGAAGTCATTCCACACGGGTGCGCGCCCGTCCCACCGTGCAGCTTCGCGCAGCGCCGCTTCCGCCGCCGTCAGGTCGCCGAGCAGATGATGGGCGCGTCCCTTGAGATGCCAGGCGGTGCCGTCCGCAGGCGTCGTCGCCACGATGCGGTCCGCCTCTATCAAGGCTTCGATGGTGAGCCCGGCTTCGAAATACCGCACGGCCAGGACGAAACGCATATCCATCTAGAGCGTCTTCACAAGTACACCCTGGATGGAATCTTCAGGGCGCAGGGTCGGCGGCGGTTTGAACATGTGCGTCTCGGGCCCGGCGCACCAGCGTCGCCACAGGTCGCGGTAGGCGGCCTCAAGGGTGCGGGTGAAGCCGGCCTCGTCGCGTAGCGGGGACCGCTCCAGCATTGGCCGGAGCTTGGGGCGCAACGCCGCCAGCGGCGCGGGGGCCCGGCCGAAGGCAATAGCGCGGGCGATATAGTCATCGACGTCTGCGGCGATAAAGTCCTTTTCCAGGCCCATGGCGGTCAGCAGGCTCACGCCGACCCGGCCGCGGTGATTGGATCCGGCGATGCACAGCACCGGCACGCCCATGTAGAGCGACTCACAGGTGGTGGTAGTGCCGTTATAGGGGAAGGTATCGAGCGCCAGGTCAACGCGTCCGTAGTGATCAAGGTGTTCGCGCACCGAAGCGACGAAGGACGCCGTGTCGACGCGTGCAGGATCGATGCCATGACGGGCGAAATCGTCGCGCACCATCTGCTGAACCCGGGCGTCCCGGAGTTGTTTGCACTTGATCAGGAAGCGCGATCCAGGAACCGCCTTGAGGATCTGCGCCCAGGCCTCGATCGCCTGATCGGTCACTTTGGGCAGGACGTTGAACGACGCGAACGTCACATGGCCATTGGCGATATGCGGCGCGGGCGTGGGTTCGGGTGCAGCGCCCCCCGGACGATAGCAGTGGAAACAGTCCGGCAAGCGAACGATGGTTTCAGTACACCACGCCTCGGCCACGCCGACAGGGTCCGCGCGCCCGTCGGTGATGCGGTAGTCCATGGCGGGAACCCCACTGGTCTCGGGATAGCCCAGGTATTCGATCTGCACCGGCACGGGCTTCATCGCGCATACCGGCAGGCGATTCCCGGAGGTATGGCCACCGAGATTGACGAGAATGTCGACCCGATCATCGACCAGCTTTTGGGCAAAGTCGGTATTTGTCATGCCGCCGGTCTCGACCCAGAGATCGGCCGCGGCCCGCATGGACTGGGTGACCTTGTCTGTGCGCGCGGTATCCGAGTAGAGCGCGATTTCGAACTGTTTACGGTCGTGCTTCTCCAGCAGCGCCTCGAAGAAATAGGCCACCGAATGGGCGCGGAAATCCGGCGACAGATAGGCGATCCGGAGACGGCGATCAGGTTCGCGGTCATTGCGATGAGGCCTGGCGGCAATCGGCGTGGCGGTGGCGTAGCGCCGGCCATACTCCTTGTGAATCTCGAAAATCTCGGCGTTCGAGACATCTGCCGCGTAGAGGCTGGCGAAGGCGTAGTTGCTGTAAAACACCGGCGCGGACAGGGTGCCCACATCGGCGGCTTCTCGCATGGCCCTGCGCGCGGCGGAGATGCAATGTTGGTCGAGCAGAAGAACACCCATGGTGTTATGCGCCATGGCGTTCTTGGGATCGAGTTCCAGCGCCCGGCGAATCTCCACCTCGGCTTCGCCCAGCCGCTGGTCCTCGAGGTAGGCAACGCCGAGGCTGTAGCGGGCGAAGCCGTTGTCGGGGTTGCGGGCGATCACGCGCTGATAGGCATTGATGGCTTCGTCGGCGTCACCGCGCATGTAGTGGGCGACCCCGAGGTTGGCCAAGGCCTCGTCGTAGTCGGGCTTCTCCGCCACCGCCCGCGATAGGGCCGCGACCGCCGTGTCGAAATCGAACATGCGTAAGGCGAGCGCGCCGTAATTGTTGTTGATGATCGGCGAAGCCGGCTTCAGTTCCGCCGCACGCTTCATATGACAGGCGGCTTCGGGCAGCTTGCCCTGGAGGGCGTAGGCAAGTCCGAGGTTGTTCTGGGCCTCGGCATGCAGCGGCGAGACCTGCGTCGCCTCGGTCAGCACCTGGATGGCTTCGTCGATGCGCCCGGCCTGACGCAGGGTGTTGCCGTAAGCATTGAGCAGATGCACATGCCCGGGATGCTGGCGCATGGCGGCTTCGAGCAGGCTCAACGCCTCCACTTCCCCCGCATCACCGCCGGCCTCACGCAACGCCACGCCGAGGTTGGCTTTGGCGTCGGCGTAGGTCGGGTCAAGCTCCACCGCGCGCCGGAGCAAATCCACGGCCTCAGCACCCCGGCCCTGGCTGGTCACCACATTGGCAAGGTTGTTCACGGCCACGGCGTCGCCGGGCGCCAGCTCAATGGCCCGGCGATAGCTGTCTTCGGCGTCCTTGAGGCGGCCGAGATCCTTGAGCGCGACGCCGCGGTTGATCCAGCTGTCGACCGCCGCAGGGTCCAGACGCACGGCAGTTTCGTAGGCTTTGACCGCTTCGCGTGCGTCATTCTCACGCAACAGCGCCGCACCGAGGGCGTTGTGAGCACGCCCGAGATCACGGTGAAACGCCACCGCCATACGCGCCGCGGCCACCGCTTCTGATCCTCGGCCAAGGCGGATCAAAAGATGCACCCGCTGGATCAGGGCGTCCGCCTGGCCGGGAACCCGGGTCAGCAGAGTCTCAAGCGCCGTTAAGGCTTCGGCCGGCCGGTGGAGGTCATTCAGGGTGTGGGCCAGATTTACGGCGAATAGCGGATCATTGGGGCGTAACCCCACGGCGCTTTCCAGGTGGCCGACAGCGGCTTCCAATTCGCCCAGGCGGCGGCAGGCCAGGGCCGCGACATTCTGGGCGTCGGCGTCTTCCGGATGGCGGTCGAGGTAGGTCAGCAGCAGCAGGCGCGCGCCGCCGGGGTCACCCATCTCCAGGAAACTGAGCGCGCGCCCGACCAATGGCGACGTGGGCGGCGAGAGAGTCGCTGTCACGGCGTCAGACACTTTTTATTCCCGGCCGGTTTGGCCATCCCTGCTCCAAGCGACTTTGCTCCACCCCTCATACACCGTTATATGAGAAGCGTTAAGATCGCCGCTTCAGACGGAGGTTGCTCTTGGTTTTCTATGACGACGCCGGGGCGCAGAAAATCATCCGCGCACACACCGATTTCGCCCTCATCAGCATCGCCCAGGGTCGCCGCCCGCTGGAACTCGATCTGCGCCTGTCGGAACTGACGTCGTTCTTTTCGGTGTTCTCCTTCCATATGCCCCTGACCGCCCTCACGAGCGCGGCCTCCATTGACGCGGCCCTGGCAGCCGGGTCCAAGGACTTCTGCCTGATCCAGAACGCCGGCCATGTGTTTTACGGCTATGACCAGCTGTCCTTCGCCATGAAGAAGGCGATGGACAACTGTGCGTTCGTCACCGCGACCCTGACTCCGGACGGCGCACTGGACCCAAATTGCGTTCTGATCAACCGCCGCGCCTGGGAGAAGCTGGGCCGGCCATCTTTTGCCGGCGCCGGTACGGGCATCGCGGCGCCGGCCGGCCCCCCGCCGCTGCCATGGGATGAGAACATCCGCCGGGCGTCCTTAACCGTAAGGCCGGACGGAGATATCTTCGCCTGGATGGCGGCGCTGGATGACGTTACCGCGGCCGGACCCCAAGACCCGGAAATGGACGCCACGCTTGCCTTCCTGCGCAACGCCCCCGACCGAGAGGGGGCGCCCAAGAAGATCTTCGTCTTCAACAGCGAGAATGACGCAGACCTGCCGCAATTGCGCTTCAGGCCCGGCCTGGACACCGCCTTCGTGCTGGCGTCCGGCTTCAAGACCAACCGTATTCTCGAAACTCTCGGCTTCCATGACCGGACCAAAGTCGTTCATTACGACTACAGCGCGCCGGCGCTCATGCTACGCCGCGTCATGGTCGAGACCTGGGACGGCAGGGACTTCGCCGGCTTCTTCGCTGCACAACGGCCGCGGATCGATGCTGCGTTTACGGCCGGGGTCGGCTACCTGCCGGGGCCCCTGCTCAAGGATAAAGACCTGGTGGCGCGGGAATTCCAACGGGAGGTCTCAAGCGTCTTCACATCCGAGGCCCAGTGGCTGGCCCATTGGGCACGCTATCAGAAACTACCGCATGTCTATGTGGAGGCTGATGTAATCAAGGACCGCACCGCTGCACGAGCCATGATTGCCGCGAACGCCGGCGGCAATACGGTCTTATGGATGAGCGATATGTTCAACTCGCCCAATGCTGTCGGAAAATTCAGCTGGAATCGCCGCCGTGCGGCGTTCGAGGTGATCGCGGACACTCTTGGCGCCCACACCACATCCGATCTGATTCTGGGAGGCCCGCCCGCGCTGTGGGTGAGGCCTAAAGCCTAGGCCGAGGCGCCGCCGCCGCCCGTCGTGGGGGGTGCGGATGGCGTCGGGGCGGCGTCGGTTTGCGGCGTGGTGCGCAAGCCGGCGGCGAGATTGCGGTTGATGTTGATCAGCACGTCGAGATCGCTGGCGTTCGATGACCGCAGGGCTTTGGTGGTCTGCTTGTCGACGAAGATCGACAGCGACATGACGTTGGCTTTGATTTCGTTAGGGAGGTTGTTGTCGGGTTCGGTCAGATCGGCCTGGATGATGGTCCAGAGCAGGTGATTGAACCGCAGCGCCTTGGAATACTCTTCGATGTTGTTGATGGACTTCTTGGCGTCTTCGAGCATCAGCGCGGCCTTGGTAAAGGCCATGGCCTCTACCTCGCGCGGAGTCAGATTGCGCTTTTGCTGCTGCGCATATGCCCCAACCTTATTTTTTAACATTAGCCAAGGCCTCCGATTCAAACTTGATCAGCTGCCGGCACAATTTCAAAGCCCGGTAGTGATCGCCCGCCAGGATATGCTGGGACATCTCGACCATGAGGTCCACCGCTCTGGCGTCAACGGGTATTAAGATCATTTCCCGCATTAAAACGAAGTAAATACCGTGAAAATCTTTTTCCCTAGCCGGGTTGATGTACATGTTGAGGATGGTGACATAGAGCTTCTTGGCGACCGTGTCGGCCTTTTCCTCGGTAATGATATCGCGCTCGCGCACCACCGGAACGCGATTGAGAACGACGAATTCGGTCTTGGCGGGACCATTGGCGATCACCGCGGTGCCGATCAGCACTTTTTCGTTGGGCTTGAGTGTCAGTTTGAGCGGCATAGAAATCCTGGACGAGCGAAGTCTGCGGCCGGAACGGCTGCGTCGGTGCGGCAGTATGAATCGGATTAACCCCCCGGTGAAGCCTCGATAAGGCTCTGCGGCGGCTGATAAATCCGCGCCTGTCAGCCCTAGAACAGGCGCAGGATGGCTTCTTCGGACTTCTGGGCGATAGACAGCGAGATCGTGCCGAGCTGCTGACGGGTCTGCAGCGACAGGAGGTTGGCCGACTCTTCGTTCATGTCGGCGTTCACCAGATTGGCGGCGCCACCCTTCAAGGTGTTGATGATCTGCGCGGTGAAATCGGCGCGGATTTGCAGCAGCGAGGAGTTGGTACCGAACTGTTGCGAGGCCTGGCGCACGGACACCAGCGCCGAGTCGATGGCGCTGAGCGCCGCACTGATCGCCTTGATGGCCGCGGTGCCGGTCTGACCCCATACCATGGTGCTGCCGGCGGTGCCGACGGTCACGGCCGAGGTCGCCATGATCGAGGTGTATTCTGAAACGCGCAATCCGCTGATGACCAATTGATTGATGGCCTGCGGCTCGGTGCGCTCGTTGAACTTCACGGTGAGCTGGTCGGCGCCCGGCGCGAAGCCCGCCGGTGAGTTCTTCAAAAGGTTGATGCCGTTAAAGCTCGCGTCTTCGGCGAGGCCGTCGACCTGGCTGCGCAGCTCGTTGAACTGGCTGGCGAGTTTTGCGCGCGTGCTGCTTTCCGGCGCGGAGATCGCCGACTGCGCGATCGCCTTCATCTGCTTGAGCACCGACTCCATGGCGTCGAGGCCCTGGATGGCCGCCTTGATGACGCTGACGCCGCCGGTGATGCTGTCTTTGATGTTCTGCAGGTCTGCGGCGCGGCTGTTGAGGTTGCGCGCCTTGAAGTAGGCGAGCGCATCATCGAGCGCGTTGTTGACCTTGAGGCCGGTCGCCAGGCGTTCCTGCGTACGCCCGATGAGCCCGGTCGTATTCTGCAGCGACAGCAGATTCGTCCGCGTCGCCGTAGAGAGGGTGATTTCCTGAGCCATGTGCGACCTCTTATCGCGCCGGCGTTGCAACGACCTGTTGCCGGCTTATTGTCCCGAACGAATACACTTCGTATCCGCGCGTCCCTTTGCGTATCCGTTAAACAGAATGACTGTGACTGGCGAAGAAAAGGTTAACGCCGGTGGACATGACGCGCGCAAAGCGAAAATGAATCGCGGCAAAAACAACCGGGTGCGGGAACGCACTAAAAAAGAACGGGCGGCTCCAAAGAGCCGCCCGAAGTTTGAACAAGAAGTTTCGGATCAGAATTTGATTTAGAAGAGACGCAGGATCGACTGTTCCGAGCGCTGCGCGATCGAGAGCGAGATCGTGCCGAGCTGCTGACGTGTCTGCAGCGAGAGCAGGTTCGCCGATTCCTCGTTGAGGTCGGCGTTGACCAGGGCCGCGGCGCCGGCCTTCAGGGTGTTGACGATGTTGGTGCTGAAGTCAGCGCGGATCTGCAGCATCGACGCATTGGTGCCGAACTGCTGCGCGGCCTGACGCACGGTCACCAGGGCCGAGTCGATGGCCGAGATGGCGGCGGTGATCGCCTTGATCGCCTGGGTGCCGGTCTGGCCCCACACGGTGGAGCTGCCCGCCGCGCCCACGGTCACGGCCGACGTCGCCATGATCGAGGAGTAATCGGAGGACTTCAAGCCGCTGATGACGAGCTGATTGACCTGCTTGGGGTCGGTGCGCTCGTTGAAGCGGACGGTGAGCTGGTCGGCGCCGCCGGTGAAGTGGCCGGGGCTGTTTTTAAGCAGGTTGACGCCGTTGAAGCTCGAGTCGAAAGCGAGCGAGTCGACCTGGCTGCGCAGTTCGTTGAACTGGCTGGCGAGCTTGGCGCGCGTGGTGCTTTCCGGCGCCGAGATCGCGGACTGCGCGATGGCTTTCATCTGCTTGAGGACCGACTCCATGGACTCGAGGCCCTGGGTCGCGGCCGTCAGTACGCTTACGCCGCCGGTGATCTGGTCCTTAATCGCGGACAAGTCTTCGGCGCGGCTGTTGAGGTTGCGGGCGCGGAAGAACGCGAGCGCGTCATCCAGCGCGTTGTTCACCTTGAGGCCCGTTGCCAGGCGCTGCTGGGTGGTGCCGATCAGGTTTGTGGTGTGCTGTAGCGAGAGCAGGTTCGTGCGCGTCGCCGTCGAGAGTGAAATTTCGTTACTCATTTAAGACCCCTTTCTAGGACTTGGTTCGCTTTTATAGAACCCGCCGAGTCGTTGCATCATTCCCTGCGAAATAGCGGCGCAGGCAGTGAACAGCCGTGTTCACCGCATCCGGTTCTAGGAAGAAAAGGGAAATAAAAAATTAACAGCCCGCGCACGTTGCGTGGCGAACTGCTTTTCTTGTTAACAGAGAGTTAAAAAGCCCGGCTTGTTCAACCGCAGGGCTGCAAATTACGCAGCGTTCTGGGCCAGCGGGCGTGAAATACGCTCGAGAAGCCCGCGCGTCAGACGCGAAAGCCGGTCCGCCGCCTCTTCATCGAGATCGGTTTGGACCAATGCCGCCACGGCCGCGCTCAGAGTCGCGGGGCCGCCGGTGATCAATCGTAAATTAAGGTCATCCATGATGGTGCACCGCTCGCGTACGGACTCGCAGCGGCGGCCGGCCTATAGCGGCCGCGCCGGCACGAGAGTTCGTGTCGCCGCCTTTCCGGATAAAGCTGTTCTGGACGATGCACTGAAGAGGCGGTGGGCCCTAAAGCCCACCGCCAGTCCAATGTGGTGTCCAAGAAACTGCGCTTAGATCTAGAACAGACGCAGGATCGACTGCTCAGAACGCTGCGCGATGGACAGTGAGATCGTGCCCAACTGCTGGCGAGTCTGGAGCGAGAGCAGGTTTGCCGATTCCTCGTTCAAGTCCGCGTTCACCAGGTCCGCCGCACCACCCTTGAGGGTGTTGATCAGGTTGGTGGTGAAGTCTTCGCGGATCTGCAGCAGCGCGGCGTTGGTACCGAACTGTTGCGAAGCCTGACGCACCGTCACCAAGGCCGAGTCGATGGCGTCGATGGCGGAGCTGATCGCCGTGATGGCCGCGGAGCCGGTCTGGCCCCAACGGGTCGCAGACGAGCCGACAGATACCGCCGAAGTCCCGACAATCGAGGTGAAGTCAGAGGCCTTGAGACCGCTCACGATGAGCTGATTGACGGCTTTCGGGTCGGTACGCTCGTTGAACTTCACCGTCAGCTGGTCGGCGCCGCCGGCAAACCGGGTGGAGGTGTTCTTGAGCAAGTTGACGCCGTTGAAGCTCGAGTCAGCGGCGATCCCGTCCACCTGGCTGCGCAGTTCATTGAACTGGCTGGCCAGCTTGGCGCGGGTCGTGCTTTCCGGAGCGGAAATGGCGGACTGTGCGATAGCTTTCATCTGGCTGAGCACCGACTCGATGGAGCTCAGGCCCTGCACCGCCGCCGTGATCACGCTCACGCCACCGGAAATGACGTCTTTGATCGACGACAAGTCAGCCGCGCGGCTGTTCAGGTTGCGGGCTTTAAAGAAGGCCAGCGCGTCGTCGAGGGCGCTGTTGATCTTGAGACCGGTGGCGAGGCGCTGCTGCGTCTGGCCGATCAGGTTCGAGGTATTTTGAAGCGACAGCAGGTTAGTGCGTGTCGCACTCGATAGCGTGATGTCGTTAGACATTTAGTGAAGCTCCTTTTCTAGGACACACATTGCGACATTTCTGTCGTCCCAGGCCGTACTGCTTACGCACAATCCTCCTTTCAGGAGGTAGCCTGAGGCAACGCGTTATAAATCTTCTCCTATCAGTTGTCAAACCGCCTTAAGCCTTTATTAATTTCTTTATTAATCAATAGCTTAGTTCATAATAGCGCCCTGAGAGGAGGGGTAATCCTTGCCTCATTTACCTCACCCGCCCCTCCCTTTTGTGTGACTCGGCGGGTTGGATTTCACCTACGAGGAGCAGTCCCCTGGCCCCGGCGCCCCAGCAAGCAGAGGCTTCTGAGACCGAGGGCTATGTCGTGCTTGCCTTCGACGACGCCCGGTACCTGGACCTCGCCGTCAATCTGGCCCTCTCCGTGCGCCGGGTGGAGACCCGCCCCATCAGCATCATCGTCAACCGGGCGATCCAGGTGCCTGACGCCGTCCGATCCTTGTTTGATGAGGCCATAGTCGCCCCAGAAGACCCCTCGGTCCGGGGCGCCATGAACAAGTTGGGGCTGTATGGCCTTAGTCCCTACCACCGTACGCTCTACCTGGATTCCGATTGTCTTCTGTTCAGCCCGCGCATTGCGTTCTTCTGGCAGCAGTACCGCGGGCGCGGGTTCGTGGTGGAAGGCCACCGCCAATCCGAGGGCAGCGTCTTCGCCTGTTCCCTGGGCGAAAAGGACGCCGGCGCCCTCTGTCGTCTCCTGAACATCCCGTTCCTATCGGTCTTCAATGCCGGGGCGATGTACTTCGAGCGTGGACCGGAGGCGGCGCGCGTGTTCGCGGCCACCCGCGCGCTTTATGATGGCCCGCACCGAGACGCGATCAGCTATCGGTACAAGCATGCCGGCGAGTATGCCGACGAGCCGTTCTTCGGCGCCGCCCTCGGTCAGCTCGGTATAGCACCGTTGGAGCCACCGGCGACCCAGCGGCTGCAAGTGACCACACCCAATATCACCGACGCCATTATAGACCTGGACACGGGCGACCTGCGGGTGGTCAAGCAACCGCCCGGCGGCAAGGCACGTGTGTGGGCTGGTGTGGTGGGCCACTTCTGCGGGCTGGCGCCCGTGGACACTTACTTTGCCCTGGCCGATAAACTCCGGCGCGAGGCGGGATTGCCCGCCATGGACCGCAGGTTATTCAATCCGGTTGTCCTGACTGCGGGACACAGCGAGGAAGGGTCATGAATTCCAAAGTCGACCCCGCGCGCATCATCCTCGCCACGAGTCTAGTCCCCCAGCGTGACCATGCCCTGCAATCCGCCGCGGTGGCGTCCTGGCGCGCCGCCGGCTTCGCGGTGATCTCGGTCAACGGCGCCAAGGAAGCCGACATCGTCCGCACCGAGTTCCCCGGAGTGGAGGTCGTAACCGCCGCGCGCACCGCAGAGCAGTTCGCGAAGAAGCCCGTGCCCTATATCCATGACCTGCTCGCAGCCTTGCGCGCCGCCTGTGCCGGGCGTGACTTGGCGGCTTGTACCGTGGGCATCATCAATGCCGACATCTTCATCCGCCCGCTGCCGGACCTGGCGCCCGTGATTCGACGTGAAGCCAAAGGCGCCTTGCTGCTGGGTCCGCGGGTCGACGTAGCGGCGCGCGCGGAGTTTCAGAGCTTCACGCCCACCGGCAACGAGACCTATTCCTTCGGCTACGACTATTTCCTCATGTCCGGCGACCTCTTGAACGACTTCGCCGAAAGCCCGTTCTGCATGGGCATGCCGTTCTGGGACTACTGGATGCCTTTGGTGGCGCTGCTGCAGGGGCGGCCACTCAAGGCGGTGACCACGCCGGTGGCGCTGCATGTAAGCCACGAAACCCGCTGGGACGACACCATTTACCTGTTCTTTCACGCCCTCATTTCCTATGTGATCGAGCTGTGCCGCACGGGCACGCGGCGAGACGTCTCGGCGGAGTCACGCCAGTTCGACCTGATGTTCGACGCGCTGTCGCATATTTACGCCGGGGTCTTCGCGCGCGGCACCGAACCGGCCCCCGGCGCGAACACGCCGCCCGAGGCCGGGGTGGCGGCGCTCGCGGATTTCTACGATCGCTTCCAGCAGGTGGCGGTGCACCACATCAAGAGCCGCGCAACTCCCATCAGCATCGGCGAGAGCTGATGACAAAAGTAGGCGAACTTTTCGAGCGGGGTTTTGCCCTGCATCAGCAAGGCGACCTCGCCGGCGCCGCGGAGTACTACGGCGAAGCCATCCAGCTGGATCCCGGCAATCCCGATCTGCTGCACATGCTGGGCATTGCCGCCTACCAGTTGGGCGACCTGACGGCGGCGGCGGACATCCTGGCGCGCGCGGTTGAAACGCGCACGCCGTTCCCGGAAGCCCAGGGCAATTTCGCCACGGTGTTGCAAGGCCTCGGGCGTCTGGACGAGGCCGAAGCCGCGTTGCGGCAGGCGCTGGCAGAATCACCCGCGACCGCGGCGTTTCACTACAACCTCGGCAATCTGCTGTCGGAGCTCGGACGCGGGCCGGACGCCGTGGACGCCTACCGCCAGGCGCTGTCATTGGGACCGCATCCCGAGGCGGCGTGCAACTTGGGCATTACCTTGCGCGAGCTTGGCGACATGGGCGGCGCCCGGGAGGCGTATCTCCAGGCCATCGCCCAACGGCCCAATTATCCCGAAGTGCATTACAACCTCGCCAACGTCTATCGCGACCTGGGCCAGTTGCGGAAGGCGGAGAACGAGCTGCGGCTGCTGATCGCCGCGCATCCGGGTCATGTCAAAGCCTACAACAGCCTCGGCGTCGTGCTTGGCGACCAGGGGCGCTCGGCCGATGCGGTGGCCGCCTTCGCCGCCGCCATGGCGCGCGATCCGGGCTATGTGCCGGCGGCCAGCAATTGGCTGAGCGCGCAGCAGTATGTTCCGGGCGTGACCCCCGCCGGATTGCTCCAGACTCACCGGCAGTGGGCGCTGCGCAACCTGCCCTCACCACCGGCGCCGCGCCGCGCACGGAAGACCGGCCAGCCTTTGGTCGTGGGTTTTGTCTCGCCGGACCTGGGCATTCACCCGGTGGGTATCTTGAGCGTTCGCTTGTTCGAGCACCTGGACCCCAAGCAGATCCGCGCCGTCGTGTTCAGCACTCGCCCGGCCGGCCATGAGGACGCCATCAGCCGCCGCATCGCCAAGGTGGCGGAATGGAAACACGCGGATGGTTTGAGCGACGACGCTCTTGAAGCCCTGATCGACGCCTGCGGGGTCGATATTCTGTTCGACCTCGCCGGCCACACCAGTGGCCACCGCCTGGCGGTGTTCGCGCGCAAGCCGGCGCCACTGCAGATCAGTTGGCTGGGCTATGTGGGCACCACCGGCCTCGACGCCATGGACTACGTCTTGGCCGACGCCGTACAGGCGCCGCCGGGCGCGGAGGCGGACTATGTGGAGAAGGTCATCCGGCTGCCGCAGGCCTACGCCTGTTTCGACCCACCGGATGATCTGCCAGGTGGCGGCCCTCAGGTGGGACCGCTGCCCTGTGCACGCAACGGCTTCGTCACTTTCGGCTGTCTCAACAATCCGGCCAAGCTCAACGGCGCCGTGATCGCAAGATATGCCCGCATTCTCACTGCTGTGTCTGAGAGCAAGCTGCTCCTCAAATTCAAAGGTCTTGGCGATGCGGGTGTGCAAAACGACCTGCGCACGGCCTTCGCCCGCCACGGCATCGCGCCGGCGCGCATATTGATTTCCGGCGGCGCGCCGCGATCTGAATTCCTGGATGCCTATAATAGTGTGGACATCGCCCTGGACACGTTCCCCTATTCCGGCGGCCTCACCACCTGCGAGGCCCTGTGGATGGGATGCCCGGTGGTGACCTTTGCCGGATCCACCTTCGCCGGACGCCATGCCGCCGGTTATCTCACCCACGCCGGCGTAAGCGAACTGGTCGGCGATAGCGAACAAGCCTTCGAGGATCTGGCTGTGGCCCTGGCCCGCGACACATCGCGGATGACGGCGTTGCGCAAAGACCTGCGGGCGCGGCTGCTGTCCTCGCCGGTCTGTGACGGCGCCGGGTTCGCCCGGGGTTTCACGCAGGCGATGATGGACGCTTGGTCTACCCTGATCAGACAAACGCCTTGATAACCTCCAGCAGCCGGTCGATCTGGGCTGCCCATCCCCAATCTTGCATGAACGCATGGGCGGCGCGGCCGCGGCGCTGCGCGTCGGCCCGGTCCGTATAGGCCGCCTCCAACTTCGCCACCATTTCGTCGATGGAGGATTCACCCCAGCCCGTGAGGTCGGGACGCTGCATGATTTCGCCCAGCGGAATCTGGAAGTCGAGGGCATAGCAATTGTCGCCGGTGATGAGATCGAGGTGCCCGGTGTTGCGCGACAGGATCGTCGGCACGCCACAGGCCATGCACTCCATGGCCACAAGATTGGTGCCGCCCTCGCAGCGGCTGGGCAACAGCGCCACGTCCATGGCGCGTAAGATTTCGGGCAGCGCGTCATGGGCCACAGCGCCGAGATCCACGTGATCGCGCGTGGCGATTCCGTTCGCCGCCAGCCAACCGCCCACGTCCAGCCGGCCGTCCCGGACTGCGGGCGCACCTTTGATATGGGGTGACCGCGCCAGCTCGGCCGCCGCCGCCGGCCAGGGATTGTGCCAAGCGGTGATGAGTAAAGCGTCGTCGTGGCGCTGGCGGAATTTGGCAAAGGCGGCGATCACCAGATCCTGACCCTTGCGGTATTCGAGCTTACCGCCGGAAAAAACGCAGAATCGGTCCGGGAACAACGCCACCCGCCGTCCTGAATCAAGCGCTCCAGGTTGAAACACATTGAGATCGACGCCTTGAGGGCAGTAGCGCACGCGCGCCAGACCGTGCCCCTCCAGCAGCGTTGTGTTCCACGAAGACCCGGTGACGAAGCCCGCGAAGTCGCCGAGCCCCCGCAGGTTGACCTTGGGAATGATCGCGGACTCGCAGAAGGCCACGCCGATGGTCGGGGCTCCCTTGAGATTCCGCACCTGGTCCGGCAGATCGAGGCGGTCGCCCAGGGCCTGGAGCAGCGGGAAGTCGACCGTCACCGGCCCCTTGCGCCAAGCCTCATGCCAGGGTTCGTCCACCGCAGCCGCCAATGCAGGCGGCGGCTGGCGTCGCAGGCCTTCTGCGACAAAGAACAGAGCCGGATCGATTCCCCGTCGCTGCAGGTCCAGCGCCAGGTTGAGCCCGTACATGCCCCAACCGCTGGGCACGCCGACTTCCCACCCGATCCCGATGCGCTGCAAAGTCCCCATACTTTGTTCTTATCCCGCCACTTCTTATAGAGGATGCTTAAAGTGTTATTTACCACTGCCACGGTACAGGATCAGATTGAATGCGCCAAAAGGCGTACGCGGGGTGCCTGTTGGGCGCCCCTCTGTTGTGGGAAGGATGGACGGTATGTCTGATTTCATGATGAGCCAGGTGCAAGGTCTGCTTGCCAAAGTCTCCGACGACGTTGAAAAGATGGGTGAGACCACCACCGCCCAGACCGACATGCTGCTCGGTGCCATCAATGACCTTGCCGCCAATATGTTCGCCACCCAGGCCATCCTGTGCGTGCTGCTGCGCGACCATCCGGTTGACCCCGCCAAGGTCAAAGGCTGGATCGCCGCCCAGACCGGCAGCCCGGACGAAGCTCCCAAAGCCCAGGGCATCGTCGACATGCTGCTCGGCTTCGACGGCAAGAAGAAAAACTAATCCCAACTTCCGACACCACCGGCTGAGGCCGCGGGCATGACCATGCTGCGCGGCCTTTATGCTGTCGTGACCGACCTGGCCGGACCCGCTCTGGGCGCCTGGCTGGGCCGCCGTCGGCGCCGCGGCAAGGA
>CANISR010000036.1 GCA_947470105.1 Fidelibacterota bacterium
ACGGCCTTGTAGCCGGCGAGGTTCGATTGGGAGGACAGCACGTCCATGGCCTGGGCGCGGCTGATGCGCGGCATCAACTCCAGGGCGAAGGTTGTAACACCTTGCTTAGCCAGGGCCTGCATGAGGTCCTTGCTGGTGAGCGCATTCATGTGGGCCATGAGGGTGGAGCCGGACTTGAGGTAACTCACCTCGTCGGTTCCCTCGGCCGCGGTCATAGGCCTTTGGATTTTTATGACAAGATCGGAGGCGGCGGCCGCAGCCGCAGAGGGCGCAATGGTCGCGCCGGCCTCCGTGTACAGGGTGTCGCTGATTTGCGATCCGGCGCCTGCGCCGGTCTCGACGACTAATTTGCAGCCCGCAGCGGTGAACTTCTTCACGGTATCGGGCGAAGCAGCAACGCGAAACTCTCCCGCGCGGCGCTCCTTCAGAACCCCAATTTGCATCATCCCCCCCAAAAAATATGAACTATGCGATCAATCAACCCTTTCGTTGCGAGGCCAGGCCCAGGACCCCGCCGTCCGTTAGTGAACATGAGAAGCCTCACACGAGCCTGTGAGACCGGCTCCCTTTTTAGCGTAAAACCTTGGCCCGCCGGGCATAAATTTGTCGCGGGACCGCCCGGGGCGGTCCTTGACGGGCTTTTCACAGTCAGGTTGTGGAACGATTCGGCCTCTCTAAAGCGTTACTGCCCTGCCCTGGAACCGCCCGGTAGACTGCCGTTACTGTCATCCGCGGGGGGATGGGCCAAGGAGAGATGCCTATGCGACTGCGCCCAGGACTATTTTTATCGGTACTCATGCTCGCCGCACCCGCGGCTGCAGCGCCAGCCTCCGAGCGGCTGGCTTATGAGCTGATGCTGGGGGGCCTGCATGTGGGCGACGCAATGGTCGTGCTCGATGAATCCCCCACCGGATACAAGGCCGGGCTCAAGATGGCGGCCACCGGCGCGCTCAAGTGGGTGCGCGCCATGCGCTCAAGCTTAGAGAGCGAGGGCACCTTTGGCCCTGTTCCGCAGCCGTCCACCTACCGCAAGGAATGGGTCTCGGGCGAATTCGCCGAGACCATGACCATGACCTTCGATCCCGCCACCCGCACCGCCAGCACGACCTCCAAGTTGTTCAACCCCACAACCGGCGCAGCCATTGCCGCCGAAGACCTGCCGTGGAACAAGGAAGGGCGCAGCAAGAAGAAGCCGGTGCCCGGTGATCTGCGCACCAACGTGTTCGACCCCATGGCGGCGTTCGTAGCTGCGCGCGAGCAACTTATCGCCAAAGGGGTGCTCACGCCTTCGGCCACGCCCAAGAATTTCCGCGTCCCGATCTACGACGGCAGCCGGCGTTACGACATCATCGGCAAGGCGGACCCGGTGCGCGCAGTTAGCATCAACGGCGAAGAGAAAGAGCTGCTGCCCGTGACAGGCAAACTGGAACCGGTATTCGGGTTCAACGCGAAATCCGAAGAACGCATGCGCGGCGTCGACGGCAAGATCTATTTCACGCCCGACGGCAAGTTCGTGCCGGTGCAGATCATCGTAAGCGGGGAATTGTTCACCGCGGTGATGAACCTGGCGGCCGATTGCAAAGCCGACAACAGCAAGTGCGCGGCGATTGAGGCTGCGTTCGCCACACCGCCCGCAGGCGAACAACGGGCGCAGGCGCCGTAACCCTCGTCCTGTCACCCTCGGGCTTGACCCGCGGGTCCAGAGCAGTAACGAAGGTCAGCTGCAGGAAACACGGCGTGCGGTGCAGAGGCTGCGGCGTGCAACACCTTCTTCCGCTTGTTAAAGCCCACATTTCCTAAAACCCTGGGCCCTCGGACCAAATCCGAGGGCGACATGATGAGGTTTAGGATGCGTCTAGCCCCGCCTTCTTCAGCGCGGCCCCTTGCGCCTTCGCCAGCTTATTCACCTCAAACCCCTCGATGGTATCGTGGAACAGCCGGCGCCAGTTCACTTCGGCGCGGAGGTGCATGAAGACCGAGCCCAGGCCGATGGCGGCGCGGTCCATTAAGACGAACTCGCGCGGCGGCTTCACGCCGCCAAGCCTTCTCAGTTCCTTATGCACCTTGCCGGCGGCGTCGCGGCCGTATTCGGCGGCGTTGGTTTCCTCGATCAGGCGCGGGCGGTCTTCCATGAGGGGCGCGTAGACGAAAGACGCCCAGATGTTCAGGGCGTCGATCATCTCGTTGCTGAGGTCCTTGAATCCCCAGACCTCGTAGGCCGACACCGCCAGGGCGCGGTCGCCCTTCTCAAGCGCGCGGTAAAGATCGATCACGCCTTTGACGAAGCTGGGCGGGAACACGCGGATGCAGCCGAAGTCCATGAGGTTGACGCTGCAATCCTCGCGCACGGTGTAATTCCCCAGGTGCGGGTCGCCGTGGATCACGCCGAAGCGGTAGAACGGAACATACCAGGCGCGAAACATGTTCACCGCCATGGCGTCGCGGTCCTTCTGGCTGGTGTCCGCGGCAGCGTCCTTGATGGAGCGCCCGTCGAGCCAGGTCATCGACAGCAGGCGCTGGGTGGAGAGAGCGTCGTCAACGTCGGGCACATGCACCCCGTTCTCGTCCCGCAGCATGTGGCGGTAGAGCGCCATGTTGCGGGCCTCGTGGCGGTAGTCCAGTTCCTCGCGCAGGCGCGCGGCAATCTCGGCCTGGATTTCGCTGGGGTCGATGGCGGGATCGAACCGCCGGTAAGCGGCGAAAGCCAGCTTCAATTGGCGCAAATCGGCTTCGACCACGGATTCCATATCGGGGTATTGGAGCTTGCAGGCGAGTTCCACACCCTTGAGCGACGTGGCCTTGTGCACCTGTCCCAAGGACGCCGCGCGCGTGGCCTCGTGAGGGAAGGTTTTGAATTTGCTTTTCCAGTCCGGACCCAGCTCCGCCGCCATGCGGCGGTTGACGAAGGGCCAGCCCATATGGGGCGCGTTGGCCTGAAGCTGCGACAGCTCCTTGGCGTATTCGGGCGGCAGCGCGTCCGGGATGGTGGACAGGATCTGCGCCACTTTCATAAGCGGGCCTTTGAGACCGCCCAAGGCCAGCTTCAGGACTTCGGCATTCTTGGCCTGGGACGCGGGATCGCTGCGGCCCAGCGCCCTGCCCGTCGCCACCCGCGCAGCGAAGCCACCGACGGCGGCGCCGACCTGGGCGTAGCGCTTGACGCGGCCGCCGAGGGAATTTGATTCAGTGGGCTTTTTCGCCACTAATCCATCTTCTCTAATTGGTCGATGAAGCCTTCCAGGGTCTTCATGCCGCGCTTCCAGAAGCCGGGATCGCTGGCGTCCAGGCCGAAGGGCGCGAGTAGTTCCTTGTGCCGCAATTTGCCGCCGGCCTTGAGCATCTCCAGGTATTTCTGCTCGAAGCCGGGCACCGCCTTGGTGGCGTAGACATTGTAGAGGGTGTTCACCAGGCAATCGCCGAAGGCATAGGCGTAGACATAGAACGGCACGTGCAGGAAGTGGCTGATGTAGGTCCAGTAGACCTTGTACTCGTCCTCGAAGTTGAACGCCGGCCCGAGGCTTTCCTTCTGCACGCTGAGCCAGATCTCGCACAGGCGCTCACTGGAGATTTCGCCGTCCTTGCGGGCGTCATGGACCTGGCGCTCGAATTCATGGAACGCGATCTGACGCACCACGGTGTTGAGCATATCCTCCACCTTGGACGCCAGCAGCGCACGGCGTTCCGCAGGCGTCGCGGCATCGGCCAGCAATTGCTGGAACGTCAGCATCTCGCCGAACACTGAGGCGGTTTCAGCGAGGGTCAGTGGCGTACTGGATATCAACTGCCCCTGGGGTGCAGCCAGCACCTGGTGGACGCCGTGGCCCAGTTCATGGGCCAGGGTCATGACGTCGCGAGTGCTGCCCAGATAGTTGAGCAGGATATAAGGATGCGCCGACGGCACGGTGGGGTGCGAGAACGCGCCCGAGGCTTTGCCGGCCCGCGCCGGGGCGTCGATCCAGGACTTGGCGAAGAACTCCTCGACGATACTTGAGAGATCTTTGGAGAAATTGCCGTACGCCTTGAGCACGGTCGCCTTCGCCTCGGACCACGGCACGTCTCTATGCGGCACGGTGGGCAGCGGGGCGTTGCGGTCCCAATACTCCAGCTTCTTCTTGCCCAGCCATTTGGCTTTCAGCGCGTAATAGCGATGCGCGGTGGAAGCAAAAGAGTCCTTCGCGGCCGTCACCAGGGCCTCGACCACTTCGTCTTCCACCAGGTTGGCCTGGTTGCGCGAAGACACGGGCCGCGGATATTTGCGCCACTCGTCCTCGATGGCCTTGTCCTTGGCGAGGACATTGGTGATGAGCGTGAACAGAGGTACTTTTTCGGTAAGGGCCGCGGCGATGCCCTTGGCGGCGGCGCGGCGGCGCTCTTCCTTCGGGTCCGACAACTGGTTGAGGGCCTCGGTCAGCGTGAGGGTGGCGTTGTCCACCTGGGCCCTGGTGCCCGCGAGGGTCTCGTCATAGAGCCGCACCCAGGTGGTGCGCGCGGTGGTGGACTTGTCGAGGAACAGACGTTCCAGGTCGTCTGAGAGGTCATGGGCGCGGGAGACGCGCAGATCCCTCACCCAAGGCGCATAGTGGGCCGCCGCCGGATGCTTCATCTTGGCGGCCAGGGCGTCGTCTTCCAGCCGGTTGATCTCCAGGGTGAAGAACAACAGCTTGCCCGAGAGTGTGGTGAGGCGCTCGACCGTGTCCTGATAGAACCGGCCGCGTTCGGCGTCGGACTGATCCCCGGCCTGATGCAACTGGGCGTAACTGCCGATCTTGCCCATGGTCTCGCTGATGGCCTCGTATTCGGCGATGGCGCGGCCGAAGGCCTCGCCGTCCAGTTGCGCGATCCCGCCGCGGAAGGACTCGAACGCCACGGCGCGCGTCTCGACCGCAGTGAACTCCGCCTTCAGGTCGGGTCCGTCCGGCGCGCTGTAGAGGTCACGCAAATCCCACTCAGGCAGCAGCCCAAGGTCCATATTGGCGGCGGAACCGGGGTCGTCTTTGGGCGGAGAATGGGGAGAATGCAGGATCATGATGTCACCTCGTTCCCTCCGATATAGGCGGTAATCACCTTTCCGCCAACTCACAGTGTCACTTTACAATTTCGGCGGAAATTGCCCTATTTCCTGTCATTCTCGTTTTCGGGCCGGGAGGGCCGGAAACGGGACGTTAATACCGGGAGGTTGCGTGGCGCAGGTCGAGAAAATCCAGAGAAGCGTGGACTCAAGAGCACAGGCAAGCCTGCCGGCCATGTTCTTTGCCCAGGCGCGGCGTCTATCGGTCCACCCCTGCCTGTGGGCCAAAAAGAACGGCGTTTACGCGGCCATAACCTGGACGGATGTAGCCAGCCAGATCACCGAGTTGGCGCGCGGATTGAAGGCCGCCGGCGTCCATGCGGGGGACCGGGTCATGCTGGTGGCGGAAAACCGGCCCGAGTGGTTCGTGGCCGATATCGCCATCATGAGCATCGGCGCCATAGCCGTGCCGGCCTATATCACCAACACGGCCGCCAACCACCTGCACATCATCAATGACTCGGGCTGCAAGGTTGTCATCGCCTCCACTCCCTCTCTCGCCCGCCATGTGATCGCCGCCGCCGTCGAGGCCGATCAGAAGGTCGTGGTCTATGTGATGGACGACGCCGACAAGATCATGCGCGGCGAAGTGCCGGTGAAACCTTGGGCCGAGTTGTTCGTGCGCGGCGATGAAGCCGAACCGGATGTCGCCCATCTTAAACGCAGCGACGTGTGCTGTCTGATCTACACCTCGGGCACCGGCGGCCTGCCGCGCGGCGTCATGCTCACCCACGGCAACATCCTCGCCAATTGCCACGGCGCCTCGGTGCTGCTGGAGACCCTGGGTATCGGCGAGGAAGTATTCCTGTCGTTCCTGCCCCTCTCCCACGCCTACGAGCACGCGGCCGGCATGTTCTTCCCGATCTCGCTGGGCGCGCAGATCTACTATGCCGAGCGGGTTGAGACCCTGTCGGCCAACCTACAAGAAGCCAAGCCCACCATCATGACCGCGGTGCCGCGCCTGTATGAGAGCATGCGCCAGCGGATCCTGCATGGCCTGCAGCATCAGTCGGTCCTCAAGCGCGGCCTGTTCGAACTGGCGCTGGCCATCGGGCAGAAGCGCTACGAGGCGCCGGACACGCTCACCACCTGGGACAAGGTGCGCGACGTGGCCTGCGAGAAACTGGTGCGGTCCAAGGTGCGCGCCCGCTTCGGCGGGCGATTGAAGGCCATGGTCTCCGGCGGTGCGCCGCTCAATTACGACGTGGGCCTGTTCTTCATCGCCCTCGGCGTTCCACTGCTGCAGGGTTACGGCCAGACCGAAGCCGGCCCGGTCATCAGCGCCAATCCGCCGAAGAAGGTGAAACTCAAGACTGTGGGGCCCGCCCTGGACGGCGTCGGCGTGCGCATCGCCGACGACGGGGAGATCCTGGTGCGCGGCGAGCTGGTGATGAAGGGCTACTGGAACGACCCCGACGGCACCATCGCCGTCATCGACGACCAGGGCTGGCTGCACACCGGCGACATCGGCACGATCGATGCCGAAGGCTATATCGAGATTACAGACCGCAAGAAGGACATCATCGTCAACTCCGGCGGCGACAACGTCTCACCGCAGCGGATCCAGGGCGTGTTGGGCCTCCAGGAAGCCATCGGCCAGGCCATGGTTTACGGCGACAAGAAGCCCTACATCACCGCCGTCATCGTGCCGCGCGAGGAATTCGCCGTGGCCTGGGCGGAGAAGCATGGCGGATCGGCAGACCTGCCGGTACTCGCCAATGACTCTGCTTTCCGCAGCGCCATCGGCAAAGCCGTGGAACACGCCAACGCCCAACTCAGCGCCATCGAGAAGGTGCGCAAGTTCACCCTGGCGACCCAGGGCTTCACGGTCGAGAACGGCCAAATGACGCCGACCTTGAAGATCCGGCGCCACGCGGTGCTGCGGGAGTATCGCGACGCGCTGGATGCGCTGTACGGCTAGCGTTCGCCGCGCGCGGTCAACGCGCGACGCCTAGAGTTCGCCGATGGCGTCCAGATAGAGTTGCAGGATGGCTTCCTGCTCCTGGCGGTCCTGCTTGTCCATTTTGCGCAGGCGTACGACCTGACGCATGATCTTGGTGTCGAAGCCGCCGCCCTTTGCTTCGGCGTAGACTTCCTTCAGGTCAGTGCCCAAAGTCTTCTTCTCTTCCTCGAGGCGCTCGATGCGCTCGATGAAGCTCTTAAGGCGCTGCGCGGAAATGCCTTTATCGGTCGCGCCGTCGGGCATGAAACGTCCCCCTGGAAAATGTGAGGCCGGACCATATCAGCGGCGGGCGCTGGGGCAAGCTGTGGATAGCGGGGATAATGGGGACAGACCGGCTGTCATTGCCCGCCCGCGCGCGAAAGGCGACCAAGTCGGGCATGACACTGGGGTAGGGCCGGCCGGGGTGGTTGGAATTACCCCATCACCCCGATCTTGGCGTGGCCGCCCTTGCCGGCCTCGAAGGCTTTCTCCTGGTCGGGCGTTGCCGGCTTCTGGTGGGTCTTTTTCCACTCCGAGATGGGCATGCCGTAGACCGCTTCCTGGGCCTGCTCGTAGCTCAGGGGCACGCCGTAGTGGTCGCCGGCAGCTTTGTACCATTTGGCCAGGCAGTTCCGGCAGAAGCCCGCTGTGTTCATGATGTCGATGTTCTGCACGTCGGAGCGGGTGCGCAAATGCTGCACCAGGCCCCGGAACGCCGCGGCCTCCATCTTGAGGCGGGTCAGGTCATCCATTGTGGTCTCCAATTGCTTTAGTTTTTTTGAGCGCTACTGCGCGAGTCATGAGCTGAAGTATAAGCAGCCCTGCGCTGCATTTCACTCACATTGCCAGGGTGAAAGCCCCATGACATAAGCCAGCAATGCCCCCTGCTTCGCCAACAACCTCCGCGCCCGATCCGCTTCCGTCAGCGCCGCCCGGCGGGACCGCGCGGTGGGCTTTTCCCATCCTGGTCGTCGGGCTGATCTTTGGCGCACTCTCCCCGATCTTCCTGCGACTGTCGGAAACCGGACCGGTGGCAACCGCTGCCGCGCGCATGGTCGGCCAGTTGCCGTTCTTCGTCATCATGGGTCTCATCCAGCCGAAATTTCGCGCTGAAGTCGGCGGCGGCCTGGCGCGCAAGGACGTCATGCTGCTCCTGGCCAGCGGCGTGTTCTTCGCCGGGGATCTGATCGCCTGGTACTGGGCCGTGATGGTGACCTCGGTGGCCAACGGTACCTTTCTCGCCAACCTCACGCCCATATTTGTGGCGGTCGGATCGTGGCTGCTGTTCGGCGAACGTCTGACCCGCAGCTTCGGCATCGGCGCGGCGCTGGCCATCGGCGGCTCGGTCTTCATGATGTCGGAGAACTGGCACGGTGTGCAGAACGCGCATAACCCCTGGGGCGACGCCTCGGCCATCTGCGCGGCGGTATTCTACGCGGGCTATGTGCTGACAGTGGCGTCAGCGCGCCAGCGGGCATCCACCCTCGCCACCATGGCCATCAGCGGTGTCTCCTGCGCCATCGTGCTCACGGTCGTCGCCCTGGCCTGGGAGCCGGTGTTCTGGCCGCACACGACAAACGGCTGGCTGGCCATCGCCGGCCTGGTTGTGATCGTGCAGATCGGCGGGCAAAGCCTGATCGCCATGGCGCTGGCGCATCTGCCGGCCAACCTCACTGCTCTCATGTTCCTGTTCCAGCCGGCCATTCCCGCCGCCGCCGCCTGGTGGCTGTTCGGCGAACGCATCACCATGACCCAGGTGATCGGCGTGGCGTTCATCCTGGTCGGACTCATTTTCGCGCGCCGCGCCACCCGCACGGCTGCCGCGCCGGCGGAAGCATGAACGCCAACAGAACCGGGAGTCCGCCGCCGAAATGGGCCATGCCGACCTTGATCCTCGGCGCCCTGGCCATCGGGTTTTCGCCGATTTTCGTGCGCCTCTCCGAGATCGGCCCCATCGCCACCGCGTTCAACCGCGTGGTGCTGGCTTTGCCGTTTTTCTACGTCATGGTTTGGCTGCAGCCTAAAGCCGCCACGCGCGTCGCTTGCACGCGCGCGGTGCTCATACCTACGTTTATCGGTGGCGTATTCTTCGCCTGCGATCTCTGCTTCTGGCACTGGTCCATCAAACTTACCTCCATCGCCAACGCAACGGTGCTGCCGAACTTCGCGCCGGTGGTGGTGGTGATCGCCGCCTGGCTGCTCTACGGCGAGCGCGTGTCGCGGCGGTTCGTGGCCGGCCTTACCGTTGCGATGCTTGGGATCGCGGTGCTCCTGGGGAACAGCTTCACGCTGTCCGCGGATCACTTCATGGGCGACCTGCTCGGACTGGGCACATCAGTATTCTACGGTGGCTATATCCTGGCCGTGGCGCGGGCGCGGCGTATGGCGTCGGCCATGTTCGTCATGGCCGTGGGCGGAACGGTGTCTGCAATTATCCTATGGGTCGTCGCGGCGGCGGCCGAGGGCCAGGTCTGGCCGCAAACATCTCACGGGTGGACCATCGCCCTCCTCCAGTCCGCGACCGTGCAGGCCGGCGGGCAGGCTTTGATCGCGGCGTCGCTGGCTCATGTGGCGGCGGGGTTTGGCGCCACTGTCCTGTTGCTGCAGCCGGTGGTGGCAGCGCTCATTGGCTGGGTGTGGTTCGACGAGCCGCTGAGCCTGTGGCAGGCCCTGGGCGCATTCGCGATTCTGGGCGGCGTTGAAATCGCCCGCCGCGCGTCCCTAACCCGCTCATCTATCACCAAAATTTCTGATACCGATGGCGCGTAAGCATTGCCAGGGATAAATCGACGCGTGTAGTCTCAGTTGTATGACCACATCTCTGCATCATCGCGGCCGCCGCGCAAAAATCATCGCCACTCTTGGACCCGCGAGCCGCGATCCGGACACCATTGCCGCACTGTATGAAGCAGGGGCCGACGTCTTCCGGCTCAACTTCAGCCACGGCAGCCACGAGGACCACGCGGCGTCCCTGCGGGCGATCCGGGCCCTGGAGAAAGAGGTCGGCCGGCCCATCACCATCCTGCAGGATTTGCAGGGCCCCAAACTTCGGGTCGGCAAGTTCACCGAAGGCAAGGTGGTGCTCAAACAGGGCGCCAATTTCCGCCTCGACCTGACTGATGCCCCCGGCGACGAGAATCGCGCCAGCCTGCTGCACCCCGAGATCTTCGCCGCCCTGCGGCCGGGCGCCAGCTTGCTGGTGGACGACGGCCATCTGCGATTGAAAGTGAAAACCTGCGGCAAGGATTTCGCCGAGACTGAAGTGATCATCGGCGGCGTCATCTCCGACCGCAAAGGCGTCAACGTTCCCGACGTCACGCTCCCGATCCCGGCCCTGACCGAGAAAGACAGGATCGACCTGGAATTCGGCTTATCCCTGGGCGTCGACTGGGTGGCCTTGAGCTTTGTGCAGCGGCCCGAGGACGTGGCGGAAGTGCGCAAGGCCGTGAACGGCCGCGCCGGCATCCTGTCCAAACTCGAAAAGCCTTCGGCCCTCGATCACCTGGACGCCATCGTCGCTTTGTCTGATTCGGTCATGGTCGCCCGCGGCGATCTGGGCGTGGAAATGCCCCTCGAACAGGTGCCGGTGCTGCAAAAGCGCATCGTGCGCGCCTGCCGCAAACTCGGCAAACCGGTGGTCGTGGCCACCCAGATGCTCGAAAGCATGATCAAGCTGCCGGTGCCGACCCGCGCCGAAGCCTCGGACGTGGCCACGGCGATCTACGACGGCGCTGACGCGGTCATGCTGTCGGCGGAAACCGCCTCGGGTCTGTTCCCCATGCGCGCGGTGTCGACCATGCACCGCATCATCGGCCATGTGGAAAGCGACCCGTTCTATATCGATCTCATGAAAGCCGGCCATCAGGAGACCGAGCACTCCTCGCCCGCCGCCATCACCGCCGCCGCCGGCCAGATCGCCCATACCCTGAAGGCTGCGGCCATCGTCACCTTCACCTCGTCCGGCTCGACCACGCTGCGCGCAGCGCAGGAGCGACCCGAAGCGCCGATCCTGTGCATCACGCCCAGCATCAGCGCCGGCCGGCGTCTGGGTCTGGTCTGGGGCGTGCATGCGGTGGTTGGAGATTTCATCCACTCGGTGGACGATATCGGCGACGTGGCGGTGAAGGCGGCCCTCGCCAGCGGCATGGGCAAGGACGGCCAGGCACTGATCATCACGGCCGGCATGCCTTTCGGCAAAGTCGGCTCCACCAACATGGTGCGCGTGGTGTGGATCGGCGGGGAAACCGCGGCCAGTTAGCCGACGGGTTTCGCACAAATAAAAAACCGCAGAGTTTTCACTCTGCGGCTTCAGTCTCCTCCCTCACGGGCCGAGCGCTTTCGCAGCTTAGCCCTGGCGCGCCTTAAAACGGGGGTTCTTCTTATTGATTAAATACACGCGGCCTTTACGCCGAACGATCTGGCAGTGCTTGTCGCGGGTCTTGGCCGACTTAAGCGAGTTACGGACTTTCATCGAAACGATCCTAGGTAAGTAAAACTGGCCCCCCCACTTATGTGATGTGGGCCCGCGAAGCGAGGGCGTTCTATACAGAATTGCATGATGCCATGCAACTTTACTGTTAGCCCTGCGTGCATCTTCCGCTGCAGCATATAATAGCGCATATTAATCAGATAGTTAACTCGATTCAGCCTTTGCGGGAATCAGCGGTGCGCCGCCTTTGAGCCGCGCCAATGTCGTGCGGAAGACCACGGGACTCAACAGTATCAGCGCGATCAGGTTGGGGGCTGCCATCATGGCGAAGCTGAGATCGATGAAAGCCCAGGCCGTATCGACGTTGAGCAGCGCACCCAAGGGCGCGGTGATCGTATAGAGGTACCGGCTGGGAATGATGGCGCGCTCGCCGAACAGATAGGCTGCGGCGCGCTCGCCGTAGAGGCCCCACCCCCACAGCACCGACAGCCCGAACATCAGCACCGCGCCGGTGACGATGAGGCTGCCGCCCCCCGGCAGCACCGTCTCGAAGGCTTGGGCCACAAGGGGCGCCCCGGTCCCTCCCGTCTCCCAGACCCCCGTCAGGATGATCACAAGGCCGGTGACGGTGCAGAGGATGATGGTGTCGATGAACGGCCCCACCATGGACAGGGCCGCCTGGCGCACGTCGTCATCACTTTTAGCGGTCGCGTGGGCGATGGAGGTCGTGCCCATACCGGCTTCGTTGGAGAAGATGCCGCGGGCCACGCCATAACGAATGGCCTCGGCGACGCCGGCGCCGATGAAGCCCCCGGTGGCCGCCGTGCCGGTGAAGGCGGATTTGAAGATCAGGGCGAAGGCCGAGGGGATGTCGGCGGCGTGGGAGATCAGCACCAAGGCGCTGCCGCCCATGTAGAAGATCACCATGACCGGCACCAGCGCGGACGCCACTTTGGTCAGGCGCTGCAGGCCGCCGATGCGCACGGCGAAGGTCGAGACCGTCAGCGCCGCCCATGTGGCCCAGGTGGGCACCGAGAATTGGGCGACCAGCATGTCGGCGATGGTGTTGGCCTGGGCCTGGGGACCGAACGCCTGGGGAAAGGTGAAAATGGCGTAGGCGGCGGCCAGCCACAGCCATTTCTTGCCGAGGCCGTTCTTGATGTAATACATCGTGCCGCCGAGGTAATGGCCGTGGGGGCTGACCTCGCGGAACTTGATGGCCAGCAGCGTCTCGGCATAGCGAGTCGCCATGCCCACCAGGGCCGTCATCCACATCCAGAACAGCGCACCGGGGCCGCCGAGGTGGATGGCGGTGGCCACGCCGGCGATCTTGCCGGTGCCGAGCATGGCCGACAGGCCGGTCATGAGGGCGCCCATGGGCGACACCTCGCCGCCGCCGGTGGCCCCGCCCCGCAGCGCGGGGTTAAACAGCATGCGGAGCGTCTCGGGCAGACGCCGGAGGGTCAGGAACCTGAGGCCGAAGGTGAGATAGACCCCGGTGCCGAGAATCAGGATGATCGTGAACGGGCCGAAGGCGGCATCGGCCGCGGCTGTCAGGGCGTTCTGGAGGAACTCCATGGTGCGCGCCTAAGGCGACGGCACCCGTAGAGGCATGGGATCGTGCTTGGGCCGGGTGCCGGTGCCCATCTCCCACGCCCGCGGCGGCGTGGAGGGGTCGGGCCGGTTGGTGGAGCAATTGGAGGCGGACCGGCAGGCGGATGCGGCCGTATTGCCGAGGGTGCGTTTGAGCATCTGCCCGCCATCGAAGTCGGCACAACCAGACAACGCTAGGATCGCAGCAGCGACACTCAGAACTTTAAACATGCAGACCCCCGAAACCTTTCAGCAAGGCTAACTCAAACGCCTATTTCAATCCAAGGCGATCCCGGACCCGTCTGCGGGCAAAACCCCGCTCCTGGTCGGTGACATAGACCAGGCCCGCCACCTTCCGGATCAGGGCGTCCTCGTGGGGGTCGAGAATGCCGTCGGCGTAGGCCACCTCCCACAGCATCTCGATCAAGTGGATGCGCTCGGCTTCCTCCCAGGCTTTGACTACTTTGCTGGTGAAGCCGAACAACTGGTTGGACCTGCCCGGGGTTTCGGCGGCGGCGATCAGTTCCTTGGTCTGGGCGGAATCCAGCCCGAAATGGCCGGCGAGAACCCGCTCGATGGTCTCCCGCTCGGGCATGTCGAAGACGTCGTCATGCCAGGCGGCTTCGACCAGGAGGGCCGCAACCGCCAACTGCAGCTCGTCGGGTTTGGCCGGCGCGGCGGGCTGGTCGCCGCGGAGCATGGAGAGGAGTTTGTCGAGCATGAGGTGGTCCTACGGAATTAAATGTACCAGGTGCAATTTCTACACGGGCCGGCGAACATTAAATTGTACCTGGTACATTTAATGCTGAGTTCGCGGCTCGCCGAGCCAGTAACGCATCACCGCCGATGTGGCGTAAGGCCGCTCCAGGGGCGCCAGGTGGCCGCAGTCCTCGATCAGGATCAGGCGGCCACCGGTGATGCGGCTGCTCATTTCTTCCTGCACCTTCGGCGGGCAGAGCGCATCCTGTCGACCGGCGAGAACGAGCGTGGGAATTCTAACGAATACAAGATCTTCCCGGCCGTCTTTGCGATTTAAGATTGCCTCCTGCTGGCGCTTGAAGGCGTCCTGCCCGACCCGTTCCGCCATCTCCATCACCACCCCCGCCACGTCGGGATCTTCCATCCGCGTGGGGTGGATGAGGCTGGGCAGCAGGCGGGGCGTGACGCCTTTGAAGGTGCCGATTTCCGCCAGACGGATCAGGTCACGGCGGGCCTTGGTCTGCTCCGCGTTGTCCGCGCGAGCGTTGGTGTCGATGAGCGCCAGGCGCTCCACCCGCTCCGGGGCCAGGCGCATGATCTCCTGGGCTACATAGCCGCCCATGGACAGGCCGGCGAGGCAGAAGCGCTTGGGGGCCAAATCCAGGACCCGCTCGGCCATGGCGGTAATGGAGGACTCCTGTGTTAGGTCGGCCACAGTCATGGCCGCGATGTCCTTGAGGTGATCGAGCTGGTGGCGCCACAGGGCCGCGTCACACAGCAAGCCGGGCAGCAAAACGAGGTTATGGGACTGGGTCATAAGGGGGAATTTCAGACTCAAGGGATGGTGCGAAATGACCGGAAATCCCCGGTATTTCTGTCAATTAGCGGGTTTCGGCGATTGACAGTGGCAACTTAACACCTATTATCCCGCGCGTTAACTGTCGCCCGCTCTCAGGCCCCATGTGAGGCCACGTACGAGCCGCGACGGAGACTTTCCGAGACAATGGATTTTGCAGACCTCGGCCTTTCGCCGGAAACTCTTAAAGCCGTCACTGACGCCGGATACCTGACCCCGACGCCAATTCAGGAACAAGCCATCCCCGTGGTGCTCATGGGGCGTGACGTTCTCGGCGTGGCACAGACGGGTACGGGCAAGACCGCCGCCTTTACCATGCCGATGATCGATATCCTTGCGGGCGGGCGCTACAAGGCGCGCATGCCCCGGTCGCTGATCATCGCGCCGACCCGGGAACTGGCCGCACAGATCGGCGAAAATTTCATCAAATACGGGAAGTACCACCCGCTTTCCATGGCGTTGCTGATCGGCGGCGAGTCTATGAACGACCAGGAAAAGGCCCTGGACCGTGGCGTCGATGTTTTGATCGCCACCCCCGGCCGCCTGCTCGACCACTATGAGCGCGGCCGCATCCTGCTGAACGACGTCAAGCTGCTGGTGATCGACGAGGCTGACCGCATGCTGGATATGGGGTTCATCCCCGACGTCGAACGCATCGTCGGCCTGCTGCCCAAGATCCGCCAGACCCTCTTCTTCTCCGCCACCATGGACAAGGAGATCAAGAAACTCGCGGACAAGTTCCTGATGAACCCCAAGGAAATCGCGGTGACTCCGTCCGCGACTTCGGCCGCTACCATCGAGCAGGGCCTGGTCATGGTCCGCACCCTGGACAAGCGCGAGGCGCTGCGCCGCATCCTCAAGGCCAAGAACATCCACAACGCCTTCATCTTCTGCAATCGCAAGAAGGACGTGGATATCCTGTACAAATCCCTCGAGAAGCACGGCTTCAACGCCGTCGCCCTGCACGGCGATATGCCCCAGTCCAAACGCAACGACATGCTGGCCAAGTTCAAGGCCGGCGAAGCCGAACTGCTGGTGTGCTCCGATGTGGCCGCCCGCGGCCTCGATATCTCGGCCGTCGGCCATGTGATCAATTTCGACGTGCCGGTGAACGCGGAGGATTATGTCCACCGCATCGGCCGTACGGGACGCGCGGGCCTCTCCGGCCACGCCTACACCCTGGCGACACCCAATGACGACAAGCTGCTGGGCGCCGTGGTCCGGATGCTCAAGCATCCCATCCCGCCCCTGGTGATTGCGGAGCTGGAAGGCCTCACCGTCGGCGCCGATGCCGTGGACGAAGGCGATGGCAGCCGCGGTCGTGGCCGCGGCGCTCCCAAAGGCCGCGGTGGACGCGAAGGTGGCCGTGACAGTGGACGTGGTCGTGGCGGACGCGGTCGTGGGTCCAAGGACCATGGCGGCGATGCTGAAGTTGCGCCGAAGGCCCATGCGGCCCCGATTGAAAGCCAGCCCGAAGCCCGTGCTGAAGAATTCGTTCCCCAAGAGATCCCGCCGGCTGCTGCGTATCCAGCGCCCGCCTATGAGGCGGCCCCCGCACCCGTTCCAGTGGACTTCCCTGCCGACGCCTCCGCGGCCGATCCGGCGCCGCAGTCCTCGGAAGAGTCCGGTGAGGAGCGCCCGCGTCGTGACCGTGCCAAGCGCGGCGAGCGGCCGGACCGCAATCGTGACATTCGCGGTCCTGAAGACCGTGCCCGCAAGACCCGGCGCAATCCGCACGGTATTGCGGAAATGGACCACGCCGACAACGTCATCGCCTTCGGCGGCTATACGCCTGCGTTCCTCCTGGTCGATCCCTACAACGGTAAGGGTGCGCCTTCGACCCGCGAGATCGATGAAGCCGCTGAAGCCGAAGGGGACGAGCCCGACGACTTCTCCGCCGACAGTCAAAGCCAGGTCTCTGAAAATTCGGTCGACCAGGCGCCCTCCGAGCAGCCCGACCAGAACGCCATCGCGGCTGACTCCGCCGGCGAAGCCCCGCACAGCGACGGCAACCTATAAGTGGCTATCGATGCGCTCTCCGGCCCGGTGCTGCCTCCGGTCAAGGGGACCACGCCTGACGCTGCGGTCGTCATTCTCCACGGCTACGGCGCCAACGGCGACGACCTCATCGGCCTCGCACCATATTTCGCCAACATTCTGCCGGGCGCCATCTTCTATGCGCCCAACGCGCCTCAGCCTTGGGAAGGCGGCGGTTACGGCGGCCGCCAATGGTTCGGCCTGCCGGGGTACGACCCCATGGCCATGCAGCGCGACCCCAACCTCCGCAGCGAACGCTTCAAGGCCATGACCGCGGGCGCTGCCGCCGCCGCAGTGCCGCTGAACAAGTTCATCGACCAGGTGAGCGAGCACCACAAGCTCGACCCCAGCCGCATCGCATTGCTGGGTTTTTCCCAGGGCACCATGATGGCGCTCTACGTCGGCCTGCGCCGCCCGAAACAGTTGGGCGCGATCCTCGGGTATTCGGGCGCTCTGGTGGGCGCGGACCGTATTAAGGACGAGATCGTGACCAAGCCCCATGTGTGCTTGGTCCACGGCGCCGATGATCCGGTCGTGCCGGTGCTCTGCGTGGCGGACATCGAGAATGGCCTCGCCCCACTCGGCGTCGCCATCGAGAAGCACATCATTCCCGGCTTGCAGCACGGGATCGATGCCAAAGGCGCCGAGATCGGCGCAGCGTTCTTAAAAACGCATATCGGCTAGTCGTCATCGTTCGCGGCCTCGGCCGCGCGATCTTCCTTGGTCTGATCCAATTTCTTGAAGGCTTTGGGATCGTGCTTGCGCTGTGCGTCGCGGCGCTTCTTGATCTTGTCCTGCTCCAGCTTGCGCAGCCAGAACAGGATACCAAGCACCGCGAAGCCGAGGAGCGCCCACGGCACCAGGAGCGAAATCGCCTTTTCCTGATCGATGTCCGCCTTCACGGATGGCCGGCAATCAGGCTGCTTGTTCAGGCAGGCCTCGCGAGCCCGCTGTTCGCCCGCGGACCGGAACCACGGAAAGGTAAACCCGTCGCGTTTCATGATCTGTGCACCGGCGGGCGGGATGAATCCCCCGAGCAGCAGCGGCATCAAGGCCACGATGTGAAGCAACCGGCGTAATCGCAAAGTTCGTCTCCCCCTTGGCGGATCAGCATTTTACCGGATTTCGCCTTCAGGACCAAATCTCGGGGCACTTACCCCCGGTAGCATGCCCATGCGGTCAACCAACCCGCTCGACGTGCGAAGCCATGTTGCGGTGCAATGGAGCTATTCGCTTTGCATCCCGGCGGTGTTTGATAGACTCAAAGCCACTCAAATAACCGCACAGGACGACGATGAAGGTAGGCCCTTACCCGGGCGGACCTCGGCCGTTTTCCATCGCTGCCGGGCCCGCACATCACGACGTCAATGACACGGCTGTACCCGTAGCCTGCGCATGCGCGGGCGTCTCACCAGCACAGAAAGGGCCGCAAATCTTGCGGCCCTTTTGCGTTATGGATTCCTTCAACAGGGAGATGAACCATGCCCAACACACCGCGCGCTAAGAGCACCCGTTGTGTCGCCATTGTCGGCGCCCAGTCCTCCGGCAAGACCACGCTGGTGGAAAGCATGCTGCTGGCCGCCGGCGCGATCCAGAAGCGCGGGCGCGTGATCGACAAGACCACGGTCAGCGATCACAGTCCTGAGGCGCGCGCGCGGCAGATGTCCACAGACCTCACGCCTGTGCGGTTCTCCTACCTCGGCGACAGTTGGGTGGTGCTCGATTGTCCGGGCGCGGTGGACCTGGTGCAGGACTGCTATCAGGCCATGATGGTGGCGGATGCGGTGGTGGTCGTCGCGGATCCCGACGAAGGCCGCATGATGGCACTGGCGCCCTTATTCCGCTTCCTCGACGACCATGTCATTCCCCATTTCCTGTTCATCAACAAGATGGATTCCGTCACCGGCCCGGTGCGTGAGTTGCTGGCGGCGGCGCAGCGGCAATCGGCGCGGCCGCTGGTGCTGCGGCATATTCCCATCGGCAGCGGCAGCCATATCACCGGCTATGTGGATCTGGTGGCGGAGCGCGCCTATCACTACAAACTCGACAAGGCGTCGGAGCGCATCGACCTCGGGTCCATGACCAGCCAGATTTCCGGCGCCGCCGGCGCGCGGCGTGAACTGCTGGAAAAGCTCTCGGATTTCGACGACGCCCTGCTGGAGAAACTGCTCGAGGATATTGTCCCCGACAAGAACGAGGTCTACCGCCATCTCACACAGGATTTTGCCGGTGACCTGATCGTGCCGGTGCTGATCGGCGCCGCCGAGCACGACCACGGCGTGCGGCGGCTTCTGAAGGCCTTGCGGCATGAGGTGCCGGAGGCCGGCGTCACGGCTGATCGCCTGGACCTGCCCAAGACCGGCACGGTGGCGCAAGTCTACAAGGTCACGTACGCGCCCCATGTCGGCAAACTGTCCCTGGTCCGCGTCTGGCGCGGAACCTTGAAGGACGGCGATACCTTGGCCGGCGCGCGGGTGGCGAATATGCAGGAAGGCGCAGAACCCAAAACGGCGAAGGCGTCCAAAGTCATGCGGGTCGGCCCCGGCGATGTGGTGGCGCTGAGCAAGTTCGACGCAGGGCAGACCGGCACGGTACTGACGGAGAACGACGCCATGCCGGCCAAAAGATGGCCCAAGCCGCCGGCGCCGCTTTACACCGTGGCCGTCACCGCCAAGACCCGCAAAGATGACGTCAAACTCGGTGAGGCCCTGCGTAAGGTGTGCGAGGAAGATCCCTCCCTCGCCCTGGGGATGGTCAACGAAACCTCCGAACTGCTCCTGAGCGGACAAGGCGACGTGCATCTGCTGATCGCGCTGGAACGGGTGCGGCGCAAATTCGACCTGGAGATCGATACCCGCAGACCGCAGGTGCCGTACCGCGAGACCATCCGGCGCGGCGTGGTGCAGCATGCGCGCCACAAACGCCAATCGGGCGGCCACGGCCAGTTCGCCGACATCAAGGTGGAGATCAATCCCCTGCCCCGCGGCGGCGGAATTACTTTCACCGACGCCATCGTCGGCGGCGTGGTGCCGCGCAACTTCATCCCCGCTGTGGAGGCGGGCTTGCGCGACAACACCGGGTCCGGGCCGCTGGGCTTTCCGGTGGTGGATGTGAACGTGCGGCTGTTCGACGGCCAGTATCACAGCGTCGATAGTTCGGATCAGGCGTTCCGGACTGCCGCCCGCATCGCCATGACCGAAGGCCTGCCGCAATGTGAGCCCGTGCTCCTGGAGCCGATCCACGATGTACAGATCTATGTGCCGACGGATTTCACCTCGAAGGTGCAGCGCGCGGTTACCCAACGCCGTGCCCAGATACTAGGCTTCGATGCCCGCGACGGCTGGAACGGCTGGGAGGTGATTCACGTCAATATGCCGGCCTCCGAGATGCAGGATCTGATCACCGAGGTGCGTTCGATCTCGCAAGGGATCGGAACCTTCACGTCTGCCTTTAGTCACTACCAGGAACTGGTGGGGCGCGACGCCGATAAGGTCGTGCAGGTGCGGAAGCAGGCCATGACGGAGGCGACTGCATAAAGCACAAGCAGAGTCAGTCTGCGCGTGGATCCAGGGCATCCGCCACCTTCTCCTTCTCCCGCCGCGGCAGAAGTTTCATGGTGAGGATGAACACCGCGAAGCAGAGGCAGATGCTGTTCGGGACAATGATGGGCCAGGCGCCTTTGAGAATCCCGTAGGCCACCCACAGACTGAACCCGCTGACGGTGAGGATGTACATCCCCACCGAGATGTCCTGGGTGCGGCGGGTCTTGATGATCTTCCAGGCCTGGGGCGCGAAACTCGCGGTCGAGGCAATTCCGGCCAGGGCGCCGATGAAGGTCGCGGTCTCCATGCGCACCCCGGCCTAAAGGCGTTAGCCGACGATCGCCACCGCGCGGCGGGCCTTGGCTATCATTCCGCTGGCGGCGCGGCTGTTCTTGCCGACCTTGCGGCCGGCAGCACGGGCCATCACGTCCAGTTCCTTGCTGACCTTCTTACCGCCGGTCTTGATGGCGGCCTTGGCCACGCGGCCGACTTCATTAGCGAGAGCCCCGAGTTCGGCGGCGATGCTCTTGCCGCCCGCCCTGGCGCCGCTGGCGGCAAGGCCCGACAAACGCTTGGCCTTGCGCTTCACGACCTTGGACGCGGCCTTGGCGCCGGCGGCCGCCTTGGCCTTCACCACTTTGGCGGCCTTCTTCGCGACCACGGCCGCTTCTTTCTTGATGACGCGGGCCTTGGATTTGGCCTTCGATTTGATGGTTTTGCCTGCGACCCGCATCGCCGTGCGTGCGGCCGTTTTAGCGGCGGCAACAACGACCTGCGTCTTGGAACGGCGGAATAGGCCCATGGGAATACCTCCAGCTGTATATGGAATAACGGCCCTCTTAACGGGCGGTTCCCGCAAAAAGTTCCGCTACATCAAACTCTTCCATTAGACCGCGCCCTGGCGCTTCGCCGCCAAAACGACATTGGGGCGTCATCGGATCGCAACAGTATCCCGCTATAGTCAGTGGCGACGGATCCCTCCCGTCATTCCGTAAGGCCAGGCGGGCACGCGGGGACGCCGCAACCGCGAAGCCCACCAAGTACGTACCAAACAGGCCCGCCCCCCTCGCGGGCCTGTTTGATTCTGTAAAGAACATCGAAATATTCCGTTGGATATGTCGATAGGTTAGCTTGGGGGAATGAAACGCATTGTCGCGGCCTGCGTGGCCCTCCTGCTCTCCGCTCTGCCCGTGCCAGCCGCGGAGGATGCCAGGCTGCTGGTGTTCGCCGCGGCCAGCCTCAATGAATCCCTGACGGAAGCCGGGAAGGTCTACGCCGCCCAGGGGCACCCTGCCCCCACCTTCTCCTTCGCCGCCAGCTCGGCGCTGGCCCGCCAGATCGAGAACGGCGCCCCGGCAGGGCTATTCCTGTCCGCGGACGAGGAATGGATGGACTACCTCGCCGCCCGCAAGGTCATCGCCGCCGGCAGCCGGGTCTCGTTGCTGGGCAATACCCTGGTCCTCATCGCTCCCTCCGACCGCCCGCTAAATATGAACCTTGAGCCGGGGCTGGACCTGGCCACGGCTTTGAAGGGCGGCAAGCTCGCCATGGCCGACCCGGACAGCGTGCCCGCGGGCAAATACGGCCAGGCGGCGTTGGAGAAGTTCGGGGCCTGGTCGGCGGTCGCCTCAGCCGTGATCCGGGCTGACAACGTGCGCGCGGCCCTGTCCTTCGTCGAGCGGGGGGAGGCCGCTGCCGGTATCGTCTACGGCTCGGACGCGGCCCTGACGTCCAAGGTCAAGATCGCCGGGGTTTTCCCGGCCGACAGCCACCCCGCCATCTCCTACCCCGCGGCGGTCATTGCCGCCCATGGCACGACCGAGGCCCGGGCGTTTCTGGCCTTCCTCACGACCCCGGCCGCCGGAGAAATCTTCAAGCGTTACGGCTTCATCGTCCCTTAGCCTCAGCCGCGATCCAGGCGAGATAGGTGGGCAGCCCGCCGGCCATGTCATAGACCACAGCGCAGGGGACCTCATAGCTGTGCAACGCCTGAATCCGCGTCAGAGCTTCACTGGATAAAGCCTTGGTAGTCTTGGCGATAAATAGAGTCTCCGTCGCCTCTTCCACTGCCCCTTCCCAGCGATAGACCGCGGTCGCGCCGTCGATCAGGTTGACGCACGCCACAAGCTTTTCCGCGACCAGGGTCCGGGCTATCAACCGCCCTTCCTCGGGAGAAGACGCGGTCCCATAAATCATGCAGGTCTCGGTCATGGCGAACTCCGTAGGTCGGGCCTAGAATGCCTTTAGAAAAAAATGCAGCTCGGCATGATACCCGAAGCATGAAGATCCGCAGTTAGACGGATAGATAGACAGGGGACGGACCATGGACGGACGCGAGATATCGCCGCCGGCGCGCGTTTATGCCGCCGATAGCCAGGACTCCCGCCCCGAAACCCGCCTGTCCCCCGCCCAGCGTAAATGGCTGGAGCGTGGCCTCACTCAGCCCGGCGGAAAGCTGCCGCTTTTCGACGCCGACGGCCGCAAGGTCAGTCCGCAGGTGGTGAAGAAGTGCGTCGAAGCCGGCTGGGCCGAACCCTGGTTCGCCAACCAGCTCAAGCCCGACTGGCTGGTATGCAAGCTCACCACTGCCGGCAGATCCGCCCTCAGCGAGCCCGCTTAAACCGTCAATTCGAGGGAGTCGCCCGGCCGCGCATAGGTGCGGGTGTCGGCGAAGAACGCCTGGGCATAGCGCGATGTGGCCGCCAGGTGAGCCCGGGCGGCGCTGGCGCCTTGTCCGCGCCGCGCGTAAGCCGCATCCAGCATCACCGATGAGTCACTGCCGTTCAGTTCGGCCGGCGCGTTTTTCGGCACCCGCTGCGGCCGGGCCTGAGGCTCCGCATTTCCGGTATCGGCCTGGACCGGGTCTGCAGTGACCGCGTTGGCGGCCACGGCATTGAGCACCGCACGGAATGAGGAGAGCGAGGAGTCCTTGCCGCGCTCATTCTTGGATTCCCGCGCCTGGCCGCGGGCCGGGTCCGCCACAACAAACGCCGGCGCCACCACAGGAGTCTGTGGCGCGGCTTTGATCGGCTGCAGCGTGACGGCGTCGAGCGTGATGGCCATGGATCCCCGTATCCCTCTTAACGATTCATAAAGGATTCGCCGGGGCCGAACAACCCTTACGCGCACGACCTAGGGCATTGAAATTGCACAAAAAAAGCGCGGGGGACTTATGTCCCCCGCGCTCTGGTCGCTTTTGAACCGCGTCGGGCTTACATCTTGAAGCGGACACCGGCGTGGAACATGCGCCCGACCACATCGTAGATCGACGGGTTTACGCCGTTGCTGATTTGGGTGATGCCGCCCGCAGCCG
>CANISR010000037.1 GCA_947470105.1 Fidelibacterota bacterium
CCTTCTCTATGGAGGGCCCGGGCTCAGACTGGGGTTGGGCGGCCGGGGTGGTCATCGCATGTTTCTAATTGCAAAGGCCTCCAATGAAAACGATTGGATTGCAAATGCGTGTGTAGAAGGCCGGGATTGTTACCGCCAAACCCTTGGTGCAATGGACATTCCGGTGTTCGTTGCGTAGTGTCGGGCCGGTCGGGGAGCGGTTCGGCATTGGTGCAGTTCACGGGCTAAAACGCACGGGCTGGTTTATGCTATAGGGCGCGCCGGTCTTTTTATGAGTTGGGCGAAAATGGCGAAAATCCTGATTGTTCTCGTATTGGTTATTCTGGTGGGCGGCGCGGTCTTCCTCGCGACCTGGGACATGCCCCCGCCGACCGCCACCGTCGAGAAAGTCATTCCCAATGACCGTTTTAAATAGAGCAGCTCTAAAAAGGGCAGCTTGGGGCCCGATGCTGCTGGCGGCGGCGCTGTGCGGCCCACTGGCCGGTCAGCTTCGGGCTCAGGATGCCCCGGCCCCCGCCACCGCGGCGCCGCTGGGAAATCCCAGCAAGACCCCGGTTTCAATCCTCCCGGAGCCGGACCCCAATGCGCCGCAAGAGCCGGCGCCAGATACTTCCATCGCCGTTGGTGAATTGGCGGCTCCAGGGATCGACCGCCTGGGTCTCGTCAGTACCGCCCGGGGCGGTTTCGCGCCGAACCTGTGGGCCGGCACCGATCCGGGAGTCCTCAAACAGATCCTGCCGCTGTTCCCGGCGCGGGTCAGTTCAGTGGCGCAGCGGCGCATGGCGCAGAATCTTTTGCTGTCACCGGGGGCGCCGCCGAGCGGGGAACCCGTCGCCCCCGAACCCATGCCCACTGCGCCCGATGCAGACGCAGCGTCGGATGCATCGCCTCCTCCTGAAGCGCCGAAGTTCTCCGGTGAAACTCTGGACGCCGCGACACTGCTGCACGCCCGCGTGCAAAACCTGATCGCCATGGGCGACTGGGCCGACGCCGTGGCGCTGATCGAACTGGTGCCTGTCGACCAGGTGACCGACTCACTGCGGCGCATTCGTGCCGATGCCGAACTTGCGAGCGACCATTTGAGCGCCGCCTGCGCCGAAGCCCAGGCAGCGTTGCAGGCGTCGTCAGATGTTTACTGGCAGGAGCTTCAGGTGTTCTGCCAGCTCGCCACAGGTCAGTCCGGCGCGGCGGCGCTGGGTCTCGATTTGCTGCGTGAACAGAAGCACGACAGCCCGGCTTTCTTCTGGGCGGTGGATCTGCTGCAAGGGGGACGTAAGCCGGCACCGGCGGCGGTTATGTCGCTGTCCCCGCTCACCTACGCCATGCTGCAGAAGGCCGCCGTGACCCTGCCGCCGGCGCTGGCCAAAGCAGCCGACCCAATCACAATGTCCATGGTGGCGCGGATTCCGACCACCGACGAAGGCGCCGCCGGCGACAAGCCCATTACCGACCCGGCCCGCCGCGACCGCCGTCGCAAGGCTGTCGAGGCGCGCATAGTGCTGGCGGAGCAGGCCGTGGCCGTCGGCAGCCTCGATCCCGAGGTCTTGCGCGGTCTCTACCGTGGGCTCGATCTCAAACAGGAAACCGATCTGCCGCTGCTGACCAAAGTGGCGCCTGAGGATATTCGCGGGCGCGCGTTGCTATTCCAGTCGGCGTTGACGCAGACGGTGCCCATCGCGCGGGCGGAAGTTATCACGCGTGCCGTGGAACTCGCCCGCCTCGACGGCGGCGAGAAGGGGCCCAATCTGACGGTGGTCGGACGGACCTACGCCGCGATGCTGGGCGAGATGGAAGCGACCGGCGAGATGGTGTGGTTCGCGGGCACGGCGGCGCGGGCGCTGCTCGCCGCCGGTGAAACGCAGAAGGCCAAAGCCTGGCTCGACCTGGTGCACAGCATGTCGCTCAACAACCAGGAGGCCAACGCGGTCGCCGACGGTCTGTGGCCCATCGAACGGCTGCTGTCGCCCGCGCCCGGACCCATGCCGGCAGGCGCGGTACGGTCATGGGCGGTGACGGTCCCGGAAGTCATGCGCGAGGCTCACCGCGAAACCTTGCTCAACCTGTTCATCGCCGTGGGCGACGAAGTATCGCCGGGCGATTTCCCGCAAGCCCTCGCCGCCGGGTCGGCCGATCAGGGCGGATCCAGCGCACGCCCCGCAGTCATGAACGGATTGACGCTGGCCGCCCGCGGTAAACGTGTGGGCGAAGTGGCGGCCCTGTCGCTCATCGCGCTGGGCGAAGAGGGCCCCGCGGGTGTGTCGACCGGGACTTTGCAGAAAGTGCTCGAAAGCCTGATGGCGGTGGGCCGTGACGCCGACGCCCGCGCTTTGGCGGTGGAAACCGCACTGATCCACGGGCTTTGAACCACCATACGGAATCATTCCTTGAAATGATGTCCGCCGAGCGCGGCGCATCGCCGCGCACGCTCCAGGCTTATACCCGGGACCTTGAAGACCTCACGGCCTTCCTCAAGGGCACACCCGCGAACGCGGCCTCGCGCGAAGACCTGCGGCGCTATCTCGATCATCTCCTCGGCGAAGCTATGGCGCCGCGCACCAGCGCCCGGCGGCTGTCGTGCCTCCGGCAGTTCTTCAAATTTCTCTACGCCGAAGGCGTGCGCACGGACGACCCCACGGCCACCTTGGAAAGTCCGCGCCTAGGCCGGCCACTGCCGAAGTTTCTCACCGAAGACGAAACCCAGCGGCTGCTCACCGCCGCCCATGACGGCAAGGGGCCGGAAGGCGTCCGCATGGCGGCGCTCGTGGAACTTCTGTACGCCACCGGACTGCGGGTGTCGGAGCTGGTGTCCCTGCCGCTTGCGGCGGTGCGCGGCAAAACCGTGATCATCGTCCGCGGCAAAGGCAACAAGGAGCGCATGGTGCCGGTCGGCGAGTCCGCCCGGGACGCGGTGGAAGCCTATCTGCCGTTGCGCGAGCGCTTCTTGGCCCCGAAGCTCAAGACTTCGCCGTGGCTGTTCCCGTCCAGCGGGCGGGCCGGATATTTGAGCCGTGCGGGCTTCAGCGCCGCGCTCAAGGACGTCGCGGCGCGGGCTGGAATCCTGGTGGCCCGGGTCTCGCCCCACGTCCTGCGTCATTCCTTCGCCACGCATTTGCTGGCCAACGGCGCCGACTTACGCAGCCTGCAGGAAATGCTGGGCCATGCGGACATCTCGACCACGCAGATCTATACCCATGTGCTCGATGAACGCATGAGGCGCCTGGTGGCGGATCACCACCCGCTGGCGAAGCTTAGGCTTTAATCATCTCGCGAATATCGGCCGGCGACTTGCCGCTTTCGCGCAGCGCTCGCAATGTCGGCGCCTTATCGCGTTTGGAGAATTTGCGTCCCGACGCGTCGGTGAGCAACCGATGATGGCGATACCCCGGCGCCGGCAAATCGAGCAGCGCCTGAAGCAGCCGATGTACGTGGGTCGCTTCGAACAGGTCCTCGCCGCGGGTCACCAGGGTGACGCCTTGCAATGCGTCATCCAAGGTGCAGGCAAGGTGATAGCTCGCAGGCGTTTCCTTGCGGCCCAGCACAAGGTCGCCAAATTTCTGCGGCGCGGCGCCGACTTCTCCGTGGTCTTCGTCGTGCCACGACAGCGGCCCTACCGCCATACAGGCTAGGTCCATGCGCAGGCGCAGCGCATAGGGCGCTCCGGTGGCCATGCGGGTTTGTTGCTCTGCGAGGGACAGGTTCCGGCAGGTTTGGGGGTATAGCGCCCCGTCCGGACCGTGCGGCGCGGATGCGGCGGCGGCGATTTCCCGCTGAATGTCGGCGCGGGTGCAAAAACAGGGGTAGAGCAGGCCTCTGTCCTCCAGGCCGTCCAGAGCCGCGCGGTAGTCCGCGAAATGCTCCGACTGGCGCCGCACCGGCTGCGGCCAGGACAGTCCCAGCCAGGCCAGATCCTCGAAGATCGCAGCCTCAAACTCCGGCCGGCACCGCGTGGGATCGATGTCCTCGATCCGCAGCAAGAACTGGCCCGGGCCCGCAGCCCCGGCGGCAAATAGCGCGGCGTAGGCATGGCCGATGTGGAGGGGGCCGGTAGGGCTGGGCGCAAACCTGGTGACAGGGTGCCGGGTTGCGGCTGGCATATGCGGGCGCTTCTATTTGTAGGGTTGCGACTGTCACTAATACCACATTTTGTATTTTCTTCCGGACTTGCTAAGGTAGTGCCGGTTTGAGGGATCATCGCGTTTCAGGCGGTCTACCTTCTTCGCCTGAGACGCCAGCGTAAGTAGGGACATGTCGCCCGAAACTTGCCCAGCGTTGGTCTTGAACGCGGACTTCCGTCCGCTGTCGTATTTTCCGCTGTCCGTTTGGACGTGGCAGGAAACCATCAAGGCGGTTTTCCTCGGCCGGGTTCAGGTGGTTCAGGAATACGATCGCGTCGTGCGCTCGCCGCGCTGGGAGATGCGGTTGCCCAGCGTCATCTGCCTCAAGAAATACGCGCCCATGGAGCGCTCGCCGGCCTTCACCCGGTTCAACGTTTTTCTGCGCGATTACTTCACCTGCCAATATTGCGCGACACCGCACCCGACCAACGATCTCACCTTCGATCATGTGATCCCGCGCTCGCGCGGCGGACGCACCACTTGGCAGAATGTGGTGACGGCCTGCTCCAGCTGCAATCTCGCCAAGGGTTCGCATCTGCCGCACGAGGTGGGCATGCATCCGTCATACCGGCCTTACCGGCCGAATTCGTTCCAGCTCCAGGAGATCGGGCGCGGATTTCCGCCCAACTATCTGCACGAAAGCTGGCGCGACTATCTCTACTGGGATACCGAGCTGGATCCCGTCTAGATCTTCTTTGAGAGCCATATAGCGAGGCGCGTGCCGGCGGAGATCGCTCCAGTCAGCACGGGGTAGGCAGGCGCATTCTCGGCGCCGGCCTCGAGGCTCACGTCCCGATGATGCAGTTCGTCGCCGCGAAAGCGGGTGATTGTGTCGCGCAAATCTTTTTCGTCGTCGCCCAACTGCGCAGCTTGTTCGGCGTAGTGGTCGGCAATGACATTTTCCACCGCGACCGTGCAGGCCATGGCGGCATCCTTCCCGAGGAGTGCAGTGGCGGCGCCTAGCGCAAAACCCGCCACATGCCAGATCGGTTCCAGCGCCGTAGGGCGCACCGCGCGGTCGGCCATGATGCGGTTAAAGGCGCCGAGGTGTTCCACTTCCTGCGCCAGCATCGCGCGCAATGCCGGCGCAACGTCGGTTTTGCCCAACACCGCGAGTTGGCCTTCGTAGATGCGTTTCGCGCCGTATTCACCGGCCTGATCGACACGCACGATTTCCGCGAGCAACGTTTCCCGGTCGGGATCGCCGGGCAGCCTGCCTTCTGCTGTTACGCGCGGGGAGGACGACTCAGTCACGCCGCCACCAGGATTTCTGCAGCGCCGCAAATAGTGCGAACGCGGTCAGCAGACTCGCGAGGATCAAGTTGTAGCCCGCCATGGAGATCGGTCCGCCGAACAGGTAGGTCGGCTGGTCGCAACTGGGGCTTCCGGACTTTCCCAGCGCCGAGGCGAGGGCGTCGAGGGATATGCCGCTGCTGCCGCCGCCGGAGCAATAGGTGGGCCCGGGCCACCAATGAATCTCCACGCCCACATGGTAGAAGGCGAGGCCGGCGTCGATGGCGAGCAGACCTACCAGGTGGAACAGCACCACGCGCCGTTCGCGCGAACCCACGGCCGGCATGAGCGACAGGGCGCCCAGCAGCGCCGTCATGGCGTAAGGCACCCGCTGCCAGAAGCACACGGTGCACGGCAATAGGCCGAAGCCGTACTCGGCGGTGAAGGCGGCGGCGAGAGCGGCCACCGCCGCAACCGTCACCAGTGCACTCGCCTGCCAGCCGCGATCGTTATTCGTGAGGGTCATGGTGTCTTTCTACCCGGTGAAGACCGCAATTTAGCCTTAAACCGCTGTAAAATGCTAAGGGGTTAGCTTCCCTTTACACCGTAGGGTGTTCTGTTCTATTCGTCTCGGCGACAAATAAACTAAAGCCGACCTCGCGGGTATGGCGGAACTGGTAGACGCAGTAGACTCAAAATCTACCGACCTTACGGTCATGGGGGTTCGATTCCCTCTACCCGCACCACTCCATTGTTGGAGCGCCTGATGAAGCGTTTGATTCAAGGGGCTCGGTTGGCCGTGTCCGCCGCCGCCTTCGGTACGGTGATTCTGGGGGCCCTGCCGGCCGCCGCCGAACCCCATTGCGTCGTGATGCAGTTCCTGGACGCCAAGGGTGTTGCGATCACCACCGCCGCACCCATCGTCGGCATGCTGGTGGGTGACCGTCCGGTCTACGAGGGCTCGGTGCCGGTGGCGTCGTCGATCAAGCCGGGAGCGGAAGCGCCGTGCCCGCAAAACCTGATCGATGGAGTCCGTTCGACGTTCGAGAGCGCCTGTCTCAGCGAGCAGCGGCGCACGCAGGCGGCCACCGAACACAAGGTCGAACGCACGGTCATCGACAAGGGGTGCACCGACATGATGAAGGCGCTGGGTTCTGCGTCTGCAGCTAAGTAGCGCCCCTTCTTCCGGACTTAAAGTTCCGACATTTCTCCGCGGCGGATATCACCGCGGCGCAGCGGCGGCAGCGGCATGAGTTGGGCGGCGCGCCCGCCCACACGCCCCTCCATACTTCCGGCGCGCGCCGGGTCCGCGGTGAACAGTCCGTCGTCGCGCACATCGCGCAAGGACTCTGCGAGCGCGCTCGCCACATAGTCGAGGTCGGCGCTGCGGTGCGCCGCCGACAGAAAACCGATCCGCGACGTGTTGATGAAGACGCTCCGGCTCAGCGCGAACAGGTAGAACGCGGTCTCGGCGCTGTACATTGCGGGGTCGAACACGATGCGGAACATGGAGCCCACGGCGTGCATCGCCACCGGTAGGTGTTCAGCCGCGCAGACCGCATTGAAATCATCGGCGAGCTTGCGCCCCGCGTCGTTGAGCATGGGATAGAGGTGGGCGCGCTGCTGCTGCAATTCCTTCAATGTCGCCACGCCCGCCGCCGTGCTGATAGGGTTGCCGGGGAATTCGCCGCTGTCGTTCGGTCCGCACGTGGCCATAACGTCGGCGCGGCCGGCCACCGCGCCGAGGGGTAATCCACCGCCGACGGCGCGGCCATAAACCGTAAGATCGGGGATCGCCCCAAGCAATTCCTGTGCGCCGCCGAAGGCGAGCCGGAAGCCGGTATGGACTTCATTGAAAATGACGAGAATGCCGGCGTCCTGGGCCGCCTTCATGACATCGCCCAGCCAGTCCCCATGGGCCAGGGTCGGAAGCGCCGCGCGTACCGGCTCGATGACGATGGCGGCAAGCCGGCCGCGGTGTGCGGCCAGCGCTGCGGCGGCCTCGGGAGCGGTGCGCGCCAGCAAATCGCCGAGCGGCGTCGCATCATCTGAATCGGATGAGATATCCGCAATGCCGGCAAAAGCCTGGGCGCTTCGAACCGCACTCTTGAGCGCGTCCTCGCCCGAGTTGCACAACAGCACGCGTTCATTGGCCGGGCTCGCGGCCTGGATCAAGCGGGCCAGTTCCACATGGTCGGCGCCGGGAAGGCCGTAGTCCCAGCCGCGCTCTGCCTGGGCAAGGACGGCGCCGCGGACCGCGGCATGATTGTGCCCCAGGACCTGCGCACCGTGTCCCATGCTCAAATCGATGAAAGCATTGCCGTCGAGATCGGTAATGCGCGCACCCGCCGCCGTGCGGATAAAAAGATTCAGCGCGGCCGGCATATCCTTCGGCTCGAGAATGATATGCGCCCGGTCCAGGGCCATTTTCCAGGAATGGCCGGTTCGGGTTTCGAGAGCCGAGAGCGCGCGGTCGGATTTCTTGCTAAGCGCTTCCCGGATCAGGCCTGTCGGCGAAAACCCCGCCGTATATGTCATGTAGGTGCTCCATTTCCCCGTGAGCCGGCGGCCGTTTCCCGACCGTCCGCCGCGCCGGCTGATTCTCGCCGGTGCGGGTGTTGCGCATACGCCATGACGCGCCGGAAGAGGCGTCCGCGGCGGAAGCGTCGAAATTGATTACGGTGTGGCGCATAGCGCTCAGCGCCCGCGCCGCGGCCGATCCGCGCAGCAGACTCAGGCGCGGCCCGCGCCCGACCCGGTCGCCTGACCGATCAAAGCGAAACGTGGCGCTGCAGGTGCGCTGAGGGCGGGCGCCTGTGCGGGCCGGCGCCGGAGGAACCGGCATGGCTCAGCCCGCGTCGGCGGCGTCGCGCTTGCGGGCGAGGTAGCCCAGCACAAGCGACACGGCTGCCAGGTCCCGGCGGGCCTGATCGTCCTGGCCACCCCTAGAGACGAGGTGGGGGACGACGTGCAGACGGGTTTGCAGACCGGCCCAGGGCTGGGACGGGTGACCTAGATGTTGTGTCATGGCGCTCTCCAGTTCCATTCCCTGTGGACGCCGCCCTTTTCCGGGCGTGTTGGTCAGGTTGTCCGCGCCTTTTGAGGCGAAAACCTGCCGTCCGTTGGTCCTGGCGTCGGCCTGCCCGGTTCCGGGTCTTTCATGCGCGGCGACGCTGACGTTAAGCATTTTCTAGGCTGCGCGACCTAGTCTAACCCTTTTTCATTGCTCGCATTTGACGGCGAGAATCGCCCGACATGCACGCGCTGACCGGGGAAGGTTGCACTTCTATAGATGGGGGATGACCTGTCAGTTCTGACAGGTCACGCGCGTGCGCCCCCTGTGGTGATCTTGACCCGAAACCATCCCGAAACGGGATCTGAGTGCCGGGGGTCAGATGCGCGCATCCATTATCGAAATGCCTGAAACCACCACCGAGGCCGCGAGGAAACTCGAAGGCATGTTCAAGCTGCGTCACGAGGTGTTCAAGGAACGGCTCGCCTGGGAAGTGGGATCGGCCGCCGGCAAAGAGCGCGACATGTTCGATGACCTGGACCCCGTCTACATCGTGTGCGAACACGGCGGCGAGGTGCTCGGCTCGTGGCGGCTGTTGCCGACCACCGGCCCTTACATGCTCAAGAATGTTTTTCCCGAACTGCTGTACGGCCAGCCCGCGCCCGAGGCGCCCGATGTGTGGGAGATCAGCCGCTTCGCGGTCTCCAAGCGCGTGATCGGTAACGAATCGCTGGGCACCATCAAGACCGTCACCAACTTATTGCTTGAGCAGCTTTTCACATTCGCTGCACGCCGTGAAATCTCGCGGATCGTCGCCGTCGCCGATGTGCGCTTTGAGCGAATCCTCAACCGCGCCGGCCTTCTTACGCAACGGTACGGCGCACCCATGCAGATCGGCGTCACGCGCGCGATTTCGGGTTACGCCGACGTCTCCGACATCAACCTCCGCCGCATGCAGCTCAAGTCCGAGACGCCCGCTCATCCGCTCCTCGACCTGCTCCAAGCCGCCTGAAGTCCGCCGCGCCGTCGAGGAGTTGCCGTTAAATGTCGATGAGTAGCGAGTTGCCGGAGTCGGGGGCGCCGGCCAGGAGCCCGTTGCGAGGGCCCAAAGGTCACCCGATCCTGGGGGTTTTACCCGAGCTGCGCGCCGATACGCTCGGATTCCTCAGCCGCGTCGCGAAAACCTACGGCGATTTTGTCCCACTGAGAGTGTTCATGAACACCGCCTACCTCCTAAATCATCCGAAGCATATCGAACACGTGCTTCAGACCAACTATCGGAATTACCGTAAGACCAAGATGATGGACAAGTTCAAGCCCATCCTGGGCGAGGGCCTGTTTATCAGTGAGGACGAGCTGTGGACGCGGCAACGGAAACTCGTACAGCCGTCGTTCCATCGCCAGCGCATCGCGGCCATGGCCGGCACCATGATCGACGTCATCAAGGACCATGTGGCGACCTGGGACCGTTTCGCCGCCAGCGGCGAGGAATTCAACCTGTCGCTGGACATGTCCTATATCGCCCTCGAAATTGCGCTGCGCACAATGTTCGGCAACAGCCTGCCGCGCGAGGAGGCGAACGCCATTTCCGAGGCCCTGCATGTGGCCAATGAGATCACCGCCAAGCGCATCTGGGAAATGACCCGGATCAGCGAATATCTGCCGACGCGCGAGAACCGCGCCTACAAAGAGGCGGCGGAGACTCTCGACAGCATCGTCAACCGCATCATCCGGGACAGGCGCGCGGCCGGCACGCAACAGTCGGATCTGTTGGGTGTGCTGATCGACGCCCGCGACGCCGACACAGACGAGGGCATGAGCGACAAGCAATTGCGCGACGAAGTGCTGACCCTATTGCTCTCCGGCCATGAAACCACGGCCGTGATGCTGGGCTGGGCCTTCCTTATGCTCAGCCAGAGTCCTGCGATCCTGGAGCGCATGCGGGACGAGGCCGACCTGGCGCTCGCCGGCCGCGATCCGGTGGCGGAAGACATCCGAAACCTGGAATACACCAAGCGCGTGGTGCAGGAAGTGGCCCGGCTCAAGCCGCCAATCTGGTGGGTGGCGCGCACCGCCATCGGCGACGACACCATCTGCGGCGAGTCCATCAAGGCCGGGACCACGGTGCTGATCTCGCAATTCCTGGTTCATCGCAATCCGAGCGTCTGGGAGGATCCAGAGCGATTCGACCCGGACCGCTTTGAAACCGAGCGGGTGATCAACCGCTCCAAGTTCGCCTACCTGCCGTTCGGCGCCGGCCCGCGGGTGTGCGTCGCTTCTGCCTTCGCGACCATGGAGATGCAATTCCTGCTGGCGATGATGCTGCGCCGTTTCGACGTGCAGATCACGTCAAGCCGGGATCCCGAGATGTCGAACCTGATCACGCTGCGGCCGAAATACGACATCATGGCGCGTGTGTCGCCCCGTCGACGTCACTAAGCCGGCGTCGCGGGAAGAGAACGCTGACTAGCCTGCGGCGTGAATAAGACCGGCGCTCATGGCCTTGGCGGCGGCGTGGGTCTTGTTGTGGACGCCGAACTTGCCCATGGCGTTCTGCAGGTGGAAGTTCACGGTCCGCTCGGAGATGTTGAGGATCGAACCGATCTCCCAGGCGGTTTTCCCGATGGCCGTCCATTGAAGGATTTCCAACTCCCGCTCGGTGAGGGGAATGGGCTTGGGAATATGTTCCACGCGGGTGCGCGCACGTTGCACAGCGTCGTGGAAGTACAGCGACAGCATATGCACGTCGTATTGGGTTTCGTTGACGGTGTTGGCGAAGCTTTTGGCCGTCTGATCGGAATAGAGCGACATGATGCCGACCTCACCGCCCGGACCGTGCACAGGCACGGTCATGCCGTGCCGGATTCCAAAGTCGACGGCTTCGGTGAAGATGCGGGCTTCGGTGGATGAGCGCTCATTGGCGCGATAGTTTTCGTCCCAACGGATCGGCAGCCGGCTGCTGAGGCAATCCTTGATCAGGAGATCTTCTTCACCGAGGTCCTCTTCCACGTAATGGTCGATCCACGCCGGCCGCACGTTCGAGAGAAAGATGATGTCCGAAGGCGCGCGTTTCACATCACTCGGCTCCATCCTGAAGCCAAGATAGGTGAAAGCGTTGAAGCCAAGATTGGAGAACGTCTGGTCGAACTTGCGCTTGAGCGCCTGCTCGGTGGTCAGTGTCTCCAGATCCGACAAAATCGAGGCGAGATCGGCCCGCATTGCGTCTCCTGCTCGCGACAGCAGGCTCTTCGGCCCATTTGTCGCGCCCTCGCACCACAAAACCAAAAGGTGCCGCCAATTGTTTTGGCTACAAACCACAATACGGGAGAAGAAGCGCCCGAATCAACGCCTGAGAGTCTGGCGGCAGTCCACAACCGCAGCGCTATATACCGCCAACCGAAATTGGTAATTATCCGCAAGAATTCGTCGTTGGTCGGCAATAAACGGCGCCGAAAGGCACTTTCTCCGCCGCCCCAGACATTAGAAGTTTCCAAGGTATTACAAAGGGATGGTAGGGTGCCCCCGGCTGCGATGGGGTGTCGGGGCCAAGGCCGAGAAACGGCTGGGCAAGGGGAAGATTCACGTGGGGGATGCAGCTTTTTTGCGCCTCGGCATTCTACTTGGGCGTTTAGTCCAGGGTAGGCCGATGCGGGCCGCTACGGCGGCCATGCTAGTGGCAACCTGTGGTTTCGCGGACGCCAGGGCGGCTGGCAGCGGAGTCGACGAGATTGTCGTGACCGCGCGAAAACGTACCGAGGCCCTGGAGGCCGTGCCGGGCTCCATCACCGTCCTCACCACCGACGATCTCACCTCCCGACAGATCAAGACCAGCCCCGAAATCGCCGCGGCCATTCCGGGACTGATGTGGGAATCGATCCTCGGTTACGCCACGCCCAACATCTTCCTCCGCGGCATCGGCAATGCCACCTTCAACGCCAATCAGGCGGGGCCTGTGGGCATTCATCGCGACGGCGTCTACCAAGGCTCCAGCGTCACCTATGGCTTCGGCATCTTTGATCTTGATCGGGTCGAGGTGCTCAAAGGTCCTCAAGGCACGCTGTTCGGCCGCAACACGACCGGCGGCGTGATCAACTTCATCACCCGCAAACCCGATGTTACCGACGGCTTCAACGCGCAAGGCAGCGCGACCTACGGCCGTTTCAATGAAACCGGGCTGGAAGGCGCGGTCGGCGCCAGCCTAGGCGACACCGCCGCGGTCCGGTTCGCAGGGCAAGGCCTCGCGCGCGATGGCTACGTCAGGAATAAGAACCCGGCGAGCGGCATCGGCCGCGAAGGCAAAATCGATATGTGGTCGGCACGCGGGCAATTCCGCCTGCAGGCCGGTGTCGTGGACGTGCTGCTCGGTATTCACGGCGCCGAGAATCGCAGTGACGTAACACCCGGCAAGCAGCTCGGCGTGGTCTGCCCGCCGGCGGTGCGTGTGCCGACCCTGGGTGCCTGCACCGACTTCCTCGGCTTCCGCGAATCTACCGATCTGCGCGTCAATTCCACCAACATACGCTCGGTCGACAGCGTCGATTCCTGGGGCGCCGACGGCACGCTGACCTGGGCGGGAGACGGTTTCAGTCTCACGTCCCAGACGGCGTTCGATTCCAACCATCGGCGCCTCGCCAATGATTCCGACAGCGGCCCCTACACCGAAGCCACCACAAACGCCGTGTCACGCTACCACCAACTCAGCCAGGAGGTCCGCGCGGTATCTGCCGGCCATGAGCCTTTGAGCTGGATTGCCGGCGCAAACTACTACAGTGATGATCTGGTCGCGTTCACCGCTTTCAACCTGAACGCCCTCGGACCCGCCGCGTTGTCGCAGTTTTTCCCCGTGCCGGAAGGCGCCGGGCAGGTCCTGCATCAACGCACTGAAAGCTATGCCGCTTTCGGCGAAGCCAATTACACGGTGCTGCCGCGGCTCACCCTCACGGCGGGCGTCCGCTGGACTCACGACCGCCGCACTGCCGACATCAATGCCTTCCTGTTCAACGCCACCAATCTCGCGTCCACTTTCGTCGACCGGGCGCTTGCGGCCACGCGGCTGCTGGCGCCGACGATTCCAGCCATGCAGACGGAACGGGCCTGGTCGCAGTGGAGCGGCCGCGGCGTGGTGTCCTATGAGCTGCAGGCGAACATGCTGGTGTACGGCGAGGTCGCGCGGGGCTTTAAAGGCGGCGACTTCAACGGCGGCGCATTGTTTGCGCCCACCGAGGCCAACATCACTGATCCCGAATACGTCACCAGCTATGAGGTCGGGGTGAAGGGGGCTACCGCCGACCGCCGCCTCGGGTTCGATGCGGCCGCGTTCGTCTATGATTTCAGCAACCAGCAAGTCTCGATCCTGGTGCCCGGCTCTCACGCCACATTGCAGCAGCTCGCCAACGCCGGGAAAACCGGAGTGAAAGGCGTCGAAGCCGGGATTACGCTTCAGCCGGTGGAACCGCTGCGGATCGAGGCCAAGGCGAGCTTTGTGGATGCACGGTTTGTGCGCTTCCAGCGCGATGCCGGTGACCCCACCACCAACCTCGCGGGCAACCGACCCGCGTTCTCGCCGACGTTCAGCTTCGCCGGGTCCGCCCGCTACACCGCCCCCATGACCGAAGACCTGGCGCTGTGGGCCCAGGTGGACGCGTCGTACAAAGGGGCCAGGTTCTTCAGCGTCGATAACAATCCCGCCCTTCGGCAGGCGGGCACCTGGCTGGTGGACAGCAGCCTCACACTGGGCCGGCGGGACGGACGCTATCGTCTGACGGCCTGGATCAAGAATATCGGCGATGTCGGCTACTTCGGCACCGGTCTGGCCAACAGCGGCCTTGGATTCCTGGAGTTGATCCCGGGCCCACCGCGCACCTTTGGTCTGACGCTGAGCGCCCGCTATTAAATTGCGGGCGTGACCACGCCGACGGTGCCGGCGGCGTCCCAGGCATGATTGTGCAGCAAGCACGCGTCGCAGTGCCCGCACGGGGCGGGCGTGCCGCTGCTGAGGTCCGGCGCGTAGCAACTCCAGGTCTCGCCGGGGGACAGACCAAGATCGCGTGCGAGCTTGGCGATCTCGGGCTTGGTGAGCGTCACTAACGGCGCCACCACCCGCGGCGGCGTAGGCACGGCTTCGGCCCACATGGCGCGGAAGGCCTGGAGGAAGGACTCGCGGCAATCGGGATAGCCCGAGTAATCGACCGCATTGACGCCAAGCCACACTTCCTCTGCGCCCACCCCGGCGGCTTCGGCGCAGGCGAGGGCGAGAAATACCGCATTGCGTCCGGGTACGAAGGTCGGCGCGATGCCGGCTTTCATCTCGCTCACGCTGCGGTCCTTAGGGATGTTGATCTGCGGCGTGGTCCAGCCCACGTCGATCACCCGGCGTTCAATGCCGAAGCGCGCACACTGGGCGCTGGCGTAGCTCAGTTCCACGTCGTGGCGCTGGCCGTAGGCAATGCCGAGACTCAAGGGCGTGCGCCCTTTGGATTTGGCCAGCAGCAGGCAGACAGTGGAATCAAGCCCACCTGAATGCAGGACGACGCACTTCATGCCCGCTTACCCATCAGAGTTCAAATCGGCAGGATTCACCCAGGCTGGGGCGGCGCACGGTGACGCTCTGCAAGGCCGGAAATTGGGGCGTAAGCTGGCCTGCGATCCACTGGGCAATGTTCTCCAGCGACGGAATGCCGAGGTCCGGCAGATCGTTGAGAAAATGATGATCGAGTTTGGCGCGCACGGCGTTGAGGGCGGCGGTCAGAATCTCGAAATCCACCACGCAGCCGGTGGCGGCGTCGGGCTCGCCTGCCAGCGCCACCTCCACCCGGAACGAATGGCCGTGGACGCGGGTGTTCTCGTGCCCCGCCGGCTTGTGGCCGAAAGCATGGGCGGCTTCGAAGCCGAATTCTTTGACGATGTGAAAGCGTGCGGTCATAGGGCGGATACGGAGACTAGGGAATGTTCAGGTACTTATGTGATTGCAGGGAAAGACGCCATTTCGGGTGGGCAAGGCAATAGGCAATCGCCGCCCGGGTGTTGGTTTCCCGGTCCGGTCCGTCCATGGGTTGCAGGAACCAATGGGCGAACCGCAATCCCTCGTAGCGGGAAGGGGCGGCGCCGACCTGGGGGAAGATAAGCTTCAGCTCGTCGCCGGCGGCCACTACCAGGTCGGCGTCGGCCTTGGGGCTGACGCAGATCCAGTCGATCCCCGCAGGCGGGGCGAGGGTGCCGTTGGTCTCCACAGCGATCGTAAAGCCGTCCGCATGAAGGGCGGCGATGAGGGCCGTATCCAGCTGGAGCAGCGGCTCGCCGCCGGTGCAGACAACCAGCTTGTCATGGTCCTCGCCCCGCCAAGCCGCAGCGACCGCCGCAGCCAAGGCGACCCCGGTCGCGAACTTGCCGCCGCCGCTGCCGTCTGTGCCCACAAAGTCCGTGTCACAGAACCGGCAGACGGCCTCGGCCCGGTCTTGCTCCCGGCCGCTCCACAGATTGCAGCCGGCGAAACGGCAGAACACGGCGGGTTTGCCGGTGTTCGCACCCTCGCCTTGGAGCGTGTAGAAAATCTCTTTGACGGCGTAAGTCATGTCGATGGCAGGCCCTTTGCGGGCTCCACATACGCGCCCCGTCTCCAAAAATCCAGGTAAGCCCAAAAACCCAATAACCTGAATGATTTGCAAGCCGGGTCCAAACCCCGCCTCAACCCCGACGTCACAAATAATTCACCGCGCCTAGGGAGGGCCCGTGGCTTATTCCCCTTCATTCTGGCTGTTCTGGCTGTGATAGGTTGACCAGGAGCACGCTCTTACCATGGACCAAATGATGACCTCTGCCGACCAATCCCACACCGTTTCCGCTTTCGACAACGAACTGGCGCAGCTTGAGCGCCGGGTGCTGGAAATGGGCGGCCTAGTGGAATCCCAGCTCAAAGCGGCCATGGAAGCGTTGATGAAGCGCGACAACGAGGCCGCCGATCGCATCATCGCCCGGGACCGCGAACTCGATGAGTGCGAACGGGAGATCGAGGCCGGCGCGCTCTCGATCATCGCCCGGCGCCAACCCATGGCCAACGACCTGCGCTATGTCTTCGGCAACGTGAAGATCGCGGGGTCCCTGGAGCGCATCGGCGATTACGCCAAGAATATCGCCAAACGCACCATGGTCCTGTCGCGGCATCCGTCGGTGGTGATTCCGCCTGAAATGAGCGCTCTAGGGGTATCGGCGCTGCGCGCCGTGCGAGACGTCATGGACAGCTTCACGACCCGGGACGCCCAGAAAGCCGAGATGGTGTGGGCTCACGACCACGAAATCGATGACCTCGTGGCCCGTGTCATGCGCGCGGTCATCTCGACCATGTCCCAGGACATGATCGGCAAGCGCCGCGAGCCCGAGGAAATCGAGTGCTCCACACACCTGCTGTTCGTGACCAAGAACCTGGAGCGGGTCGGCGATCACGCCACCAATATCGCCGAGGTGATCGAGTTCCAATTGTCCGGCGGTTGGAAGACCGCGCAACGCCCTAAGGGCGGTGATTCGCTGCGGTCGGCCCCGGAATAGTCGAGATTGTGTACCTTGCTTGTTATTTGTGGCGCGCGCTGACCGCGCGCCAGCGGGGATAACGTATCGACTAAGTGGCGGGCTATTGCGGCCTGTAAAGCTTGGCCTCGAAATCCTTGGCGGGCAGTGGCTTCGAGAAGAAGAAGCCCTGGATGATGTCGCAGCCATTGTCCTTCAGGAACTCGACGTGCTCCAACAGTTCCGCGCCTTCCGCTACCACTTCCAGGTTCAGGCCCCGTGACAGTCCGATGATGGCGCGGGCGATTTCCTTGGTGTTCTGGTTTTCCTGCACGTCCTTGATGAAGGCGCGGTCGATCTTCAGCGTCGTGATCGGGAAGCGGCTGAGGTACGACAGGCTCGAATAGCCGGTGCCGAAATCGTCGATCGACAATCCGCAGCCCAGGTCGCGCACCGCCTGCATGCGCGCGATGGCGGCCTCGACATCGTTCATCAGCATGCTTTCGGTGATCTCGAGCTCCAGCCATTTTGCTTCAAGGCCCGAATCGTCGAGCGCCTTCTTGACCTTGTCGACCAGGTCCTTGGCCTTGAACTGGTGCGCCGAGACGTTGACGGACATGCGGATGGGCGCGTAGCCGGCATCCTGCCAGGCTTTGGTCTGGAAGCAGGCCTGACGCAGGCACCAAGTGCCGATATCGACGATCAGTCCGCATTCCTCGGCCACCGGTATGAACTCGCCCGGCCCGATCATGCCATGCTTGGGGTCGATCCAGCGGATCAGCGCTTCCGCGCCTTTGACCTTGTTGGTCGCGACGTCCATCTTGGGCTGGTAGAACAGCACGAACTCATCATTCACCAGGGCCGCGCGTATACGCTTTTCCAGGTCGAGGCGGTTGCGCGCCTTGGCGTTCATCTCGGAGGCGAAGAACCGGTATTCGGCGCCGCCCGAGGCCTTGGCGAACTGCATCGCGGACAATCCATCTTTCAACAGGTCGTTGAAGTCCTCGCCGTCGGTGGGGAAAATGCTGATGCCGATGGAGAAGGTGATGAACACCTCCTCGCCCTTGATGTGGAAGACCTTCTTGACCGCGTGCAGCACTTTTTCCGCGACGATCACGCTGTCGTCGATGGCGCTGATAGGCGTCATGACGGCGAATTTGTCGCCGTCGAGGCGTGCGGCGGTGTCGCTGGAGCGGATTACCTTGCCCAGGCGTTCCGCGACTTCTTTCAGGAGTTGGTCACCGGCCGCATATCCCAGCGCATCGTTGATGACGGTGAAGCGGTCGAGGCCCATCACCAGGAGCGCGATGGACTTGTTGGCGCGCTTGGCGTTGAGAATGTTCTGCTCCACGCGGTCGGCCAGCAGGTTGCGGTCGGGTAATCCGGTGAGCGGATCGTGGCCCACGCGGCGCACGTCGCCACCGGCAGCATCGGTCTGAAACGAGTCGGAAAGGATGACGGCGAGGAAGTCGGACGCACCCCCGTTTTCGTCGCGGATCGGGGTCATGGACAGCGCGTGAACCTGCGCCCGTCCATCGGAATGTTTGGACCGCACCGACTGGTAGTGGCGGGTCTCGGTGGCGTCGGACCATAGTTCGTCGCAGAAGCCATCGTCATTGACCTCGCCGAACAACTCGCGGGCGTTTCTGCCCACCAGGGTTCCCGGCGCGAAACCGGTGAGCTTATGGAAGGCGGGATTCACCTGCCGGATCACGCCGCTGCGGTCGGTCAGGATGACCGCATCGCCGGTGGCGTTCAGCACCGCCGAAAAGAACCGGCCGGGCTCAACCATGACGGCGAGGTCTGAAGGGCGGGAAGGCGAGGGCGGACATTGAAGCTCCGTAAGCGATAGCTGCGACGGCGCACGGTATTTTCGCCAAACCACAGCGTTTTTTGTACTATTCCATGGGTCGTCGGACCCCGCAACCTGTACCTCGTGCGCGTGTGCAGTAAATTCGAAATTTATCAATCGGTTAGACGCTAGTTCGCCGACAGAAGCCACCCCAGGAATTTGCCGATGATCGACGCCGCAACCATCGCCGTCACGCCGCCGCCGCCCTATTACGCGGTGATTTTCACCTCGCTTAGAACGTCAATCGACGGCGGCTACGGCGAGACCGCGCAGCGCATGATCGAACTCGCGGCGCAGCAGCCCGGTTTCCTCGGCGTCGAGAGCGCGCGCGAAGGGGTGGGGATCACCGTGTCCTATTGGGAGAGCCTGGAGGCCATCGCCGCCTGGAAGCGCAACAGCGAACATCAGGTCGCGCGAAAACGCGGGCGGGGGGAGTGGTATTCGGGGTTTTGTTTGCGCGTCTGCAAAGTCGAGCGCGCCTATTCGATGCCTTAATCGCGCAGGTTTTCCACCATGCGCGCCAGCAGCCGGAACATATCGTCCTGGTCCGCCGGCGAAAGCCGCGCAACCGCACGCCCGGAGACGGCGCGGGCGTTTTCCATCACCACGTCCCGCATGTCTTTGGCGCGGGGCGTGAGATGCACCAGGGCGCGGCGCTTATCCTCGGTGTCGGCTTTGCGTTTGATAAGGCCGTCACGCTCCATGCGTTCGAGCGTGTTGGCCATGGTCGGCTGTTCGACGTTGATGCGCCGGCAGAGTTCGGCCTGAGTCAGGCCGTCCTGCTCGAACAACATCACCAGTGGTGCGAATTGTCCGGGCGCAACGCCGTGGGCTTTCAGAACTTCCTGCAAACGCCGGTCGAACAGGCGCGACAGGAGCCCGATCTGGTAGCCGAGAGAGTCGAGGCGGCGGATCGCCATCCAAGGAGCCTTAGGGCGCTAGAGTGTAGCCTTTGTCGGTCATGCAGGTGCGCAGGTCGCGGTCGAAGGTGCTCTCCGTCGCCACCCGGTCGTGCATTTGCATCGGGGTTTCACCGACATTGGCGCCGGTCCCGGTCGGCAGGCCGTTAGGCGGCCGCGCGGCGGCGCGGGCGGTGTAACTCGCGCGCTGCTGCCCGGCGCGGGTGAGGGTGATTTCCTCGGCGCGATCGTTGCAAGCTTTATAATCGGCCGCGGTCTCGGCGGGCGTCTTGTCGGTGCGGTGCCAGTGGTCGGTGGAGCACCCCGCCAAAGTCAGGGCGGCCAGGGCGAGAGCGGCGCCGGCCATCACCAGACGCACGGCGTCCTTGACCCGGTACGACGGACCTGTTTGTTTCGGCCCATTCTGTTCTGCCACCACTTTCTCCTTCACGACGTGCTGCTTGCGATAATCGCATGGCAGGCCCATACCAATCCAGCACGAAGCCCTGGGGTCCATGACCACTCCCGCCAGAACATTATCCTTTGAAGAGCTTTCGGTGGGCCAGAGCGCCAGCCGGACGCGCGTGATCACCGAGGCGGATATCATTGCTTTCGCCAACGTCTGCCACGACCACAATCCGGTGCACCTGGATGCGGCCTACGCCGCGACCACGATCTTCAAGGAACGCATCGCCCACGGCATGCTGTCGGCGGGAATCATGTCGGGCCTGTTTGGCGAGGATCTGCCCGGACCTGGCGCCATCTACGTGGCGCAGAGCCTCAAGTTCCGCGCGCCGGTGAAGATCGGCGACACCCTGGTCGCGCGCGCCGAGGTCCTGAGCAAGGTTGAGGGCAAGAACCTGGTGGTGTTCAAGACTGAGTGCCGGGTCGGGGACAAGATCGTGGTGGAGGGCGAAGCGACCCTGCTGGTGGCTTCGAAAGCCAAGGCGTAACCTCGACCCATGCATATCTTCCGGACCTGGAGCGAAGTGCCGCCGCCGTTGAAAGGCGGCGTGATCGCGCTCGGCAATTTCGACGGACTGCACCTTGGCCACCAGGCGGTGATCGGCCAGGCGGTTGCCACGGCGCGGGCGAAAAACGCCGCTGCCGCGGTGATGACCTTTGCGCCCCACCCACGCCAGTACTTCCGCCCCGAGCAGCAGCCGTTCCTGCTGAGCCCGTTTCGCCTCAAAGCGCGCCTGATCGAGGCTCTTGGCGTGGATTACCTCTATGTGCAGACCTTCGACCGGGAGTTTTCCCAGCGCTCGGCGGAGAATTTTGTCGCTGAGGTGCTGGTGGGCGGTCTCGGCGTCTCTCACATCGTTGTCGGATTCGATTACGTCTTCGGCCACCAGCGCAAGGGCAACGTAGCGCTGCTGCAGGACCTGGCAGGCCGTTATGGTTTCGGGGTGACGGCCGTGTCCGAGGCCGCAGCGCCAGGCGGTGTGCGCTATTCCTCGACCAACATCCGCAATCTGCTCCAGGAGGGCAACCCCGCCGAAGCGGCGCGGCTGCTCGGGCGCTACTGGGAAATCGAGGGCAGGGTAGAGCACGGGGATAAGCGCGGCCGCATGCTCGGCTTCCCCACGGCCAACCTGCCCTACAAGGACTACCTGCATCCGCGCCAAGGGGTCTACGCCGTGCGCGCCGGCATCGACCGGGGCGCTGCGACCTTGTGGTTCGACGGCATCGCCAACTTCGGCAACCGCCCCACATTCGACAAGACCGACATCCTCCTCGAAGTGAACCTGCTCGGCTTCGAAGGCGATCTTTATGGCCGCCATCTACGGGTGGCTTTGATCGAATATCTCCGCCCGGTGCAGAAGTTCGACGGCCTGCCGGCATTGGCCGCCCAGATCGCCAAGGACGCCGAAGGCGCCCGTAAGGCTTTGGACCGGCTCGCCCCCGCCCCCTATCCGGCGCCTTATATCCCCGCGCCGTAGATTATTTTACACAATAATATCAATAATTTATGCACAAATGCCCGGCGGCTGTTGATGGCCGCCCGTGGCCCTGATAGACACGCGGCCAATGGCCAACACATGCGCAAACTACAGGACGGTGCGAATTAGCCGCCCCATCTCCTGCCCGCTCATCTGAGCGCAGGAATGGGGTTCGTATTCATTCGCCCTTCGTTGTCCCTGTAATCCGGAATTTGCGCCATGGCCGACCAGCCCGTATCACCAGCTTCCACTTCAGAGTCACCCGACTATCGCGCCACCGTTTTTCTGCCCGCCACCGACTTCCCCATGAAGGCGGGGCTTCCCCAATTGGAAGCCAAGCTGCTCGCCCGCTGGGAGGAAATGGACCTCTATAAGGTTCTGCGCGAGACCGCCAAGGGCCGCGAGAAATTCGTGCTCCATGACGGGCCGCCCTACGCCAACGGCCATCTCCACATCGGCCATGCGCTCAACAAAATCCTGAAAGACGTGATCGTCCGCGCCCGGCAGATGATGGGCTACGATTCAAACTATGTGCCGGGCTGGGACTGCCACGGCCTGCCGATCGAATGGAAGATCGAGGAAGAGTACCGCGCCAAGGGCAAGAACAAGGACGACGTGCCGGTGGTCGAGTTCCGCCGCGAGTGCCGCGCCTTCGCCGAGAAGTGGATCGGCGTCCAGCGCGAGGAGTTCAAACGCCTCGGCGTCATCGGCGACTGGAAGAACCCTTACACGACCATGGCGTTCGCGTCCGAAGGCGCCATCGTGCGCGAACTCGGCAAATACGTCATGAATGGCGCGCTTTACCGCGGCGCCAAACCCGTTCTCTGGTCGGTGGTGGAAAAGACCGCCCTGGCTGACGCTGAAGTGGAATATGAGGATCACACCTCGACCACGGTTTGGGTGAAATTCCCGGTGGCTGAAACCACAGTTGACGCCATCAAGGGCGGCACTGTCGTCATCTGGACCACTACGCCCTGGACCATGCCGGGCAACCGCCTGATCGCCTACGGCAAGGACATCGACTACGCCGTGGTGGTGGTAAAGGCCGTGGCGGACGGCAGTCTTGCGCGCGCCGGCGAAAAGTTTGCCGTGGCGGCGGACCTGCTCGAAGGCATCCTGAAGACCTTCGGCGTTACTGAGCATGAGGTCGTAGCGACCGTCAAAGGCAGCGCCTTCGCTGGCACCGTGTGCCGTCATCCGTTCAACGGCCAGGGCTATGATTTCCCGGTGCCCATGTTCCCCGGCGATTTCGTTACCACCGAAGCCGGCTCAGGTTTTGTTCACGGCGCGCCCGGTCACGGCGAGGACGACTATCACGTGGCCATCGCCAACGATGTGACGATCCCGGACACCGTCGACGGCGACGGCAAATATATGGCGCACGTGCCGCTATTCGCCGGCAAGCATGTGTTCAAGATCGCGCCCGAGATGATCACTGCGCTGACGGACGCCGGCGCGTTGCTGGCCCACGGCAAGCTGGTGCACAGCTATCCGCATTCCTGGCGCTCCAAGGCGCCTTTGATCTTCCGCAACACGCCGCAGTGGTTCATCTCCATGGAGAAGACCGGGCTGCGCAAGACCGCGCTCGAAGCGATCGCCGCCACCCAATGGGTGCCGCCGCTGGGGCGCAACCGTATTCAGGCCATGATCGAGAGTCGTCCGGACTGGTGCATCTCGCGCCAGCGCCAATGGGGCGTGCCGCTGGCCGTGTTCACGCATAAAGTCACCGGCGAGCTGCTGCGCGACCAGGCGGTGATCGACCGCATCGCCGACGCCGTCACGCAGGAGGGCGCCGACGCCTGGCTGACCTCGCCGCCGGAACGCTTCCTCGGGAACAATTACAAGGCCGAGGACTGGAAACAGGGTACCGA
>CANISR010000038.1 GCA_947470105.1 Fidelibacterota bacterium
ATTCGACGCAGAACGTAGAGCTGCCCACGGATGGTGCGGTGCTGGTGGGAAAGGCCCTGACCGCGGTCGAGGCGCAATCCGGCCAGACCCAGTCCCAGGTGATCGCCGCGCAGACTATCGAGGCGCTGCCCCTCGTCCTGGTGTCGTTCACGTCTAAATTCGCCATGACCCTGCAAGTCGTGAAACGGTCGGTGATCGAGATCATCATCTTCCTGGTCGTGCTGTCGCTGTTGGCCTTCCTGGAATGGCGCCGGCGCGTTGCCGGGCAGCTCGAAGCGGCCAAGGAACAGGCGGAGGAGGCGACGAAGGCCAAGTCCTCGTTCCTGGCCATGATGAGCCACGAGATCCGGACACCCATGAACGGCGTCATGTCCATGGCCGAGATGCTGGACCAGACGGACCTGACCGACGATCAGCGCAGCATGTCCTCGGTGATCCGGGGCTCGGCGGCTGCGCTGTTGGCGATCATCAACGACATCCTCGATTTTTCGAAGATCGAGGCAGGCAAGCTCGACATCGAGAGTACGCCGTTCTCCCTGATCGAAGTGGTGGAAAGCGGCGCTGAGCTCATGAGCCAGCGCGCCGACGACAAAGGCCTGTCGCTCGCCACCATCGTCGACCCGGAGGTGCCGGACATGCTGGCGGGCGACCCCGCGCGCGTGCGCCAGATCCTGCTCAATCTCATCGGCAACGCCCTCAAGTTCACGGAGCACGGCGGCGTGACGGTGAAAGTGACGCTGGCCGAGAGTTCAAGGCCGAGGGTGCGGTTTGCCGTCTCCGATACCGGCATCGGTTTGACGCCGGAACAGCAGGGACGGCTGTTCCAGGCCTTTGCCCAGGCCGATGTCTCCACAGCGCGCAAATACGGCGGGACGGGTCTCGGGCTCTCCATCTCCCAGCGTTTGTGTGAACTGATGCATGGGCGCATCGGCGTGATCTCGGCGCCGGGCGCGGGGTCCACATTCTGGTTCGAGCTGCCGTTCGCGCGCGTGGAGTCCGCAGCGAATACCGCACCCGACATTCATGATGCAAAGATCGTGCTGGTGGATTTCGACGACCGCGCGTTTGCCGCCATGGCTGCGCATCTTGCCGCCGCCGGCGTCGCACCACCGGTGCGGATGACATCGGGTGACGACGCGGCGCATCCACAGGGGCCCGCGACATTGTTCCTCCTGGCCGGCGGCCCCGAGGCGCTGCTGGTGGGCCAGGCGCTCATGGAGCAGACCGCTAAGGGCAATTACAAACATGTGCTGGTGGCGCCGCGCGGGCTGGCCTCGACTTTGACTGAGGCTGATCGCGCCGGATTCTTCGCCACCGTCACTTTGCCCTTGCGCCGTCAACGGGTGATCCAAGTGATCGCCGCCGCCCTGGGCCGCGCCGGTCTGGGCGACCGCAACCAAAGCGCCGACGGCCAGGCCAAGTTCGCGCCGCCGTCGGTGGAGGACGCCCGTGCCGCCGGCGTGCTGATCCTGGTGGCCGAGGACAACCCCACCAACCAAATGGTGATCAGCCGCATGCTGGCGCAGCGCGGCTATGCCAGCGAGATCGCCTGCAACGGCGTCGAAGCGCTGGCCAAGATCGCGGCCAATCCGCCTTATGGCTTGTTGATCACAGATTTCCACATGCCGGAGATGGACGGCTTCGCGCTCACTGGCGAAGTCCGCAAGCGCGCCGGGGCCCGGTTGCCGATCGTGGCGCTTACAGCCGACGCCCTGCCGGGCACCGCGCAGCGCTGTATCGACGCCGGCATGGACGGCTACCTGACCAAGCCGATCGATTCCAAAGTCCTGACCGAAACCCTGGAAAAATGGCTGCCGGGCGCTGCCGACTTGCGGCGCGCGGCGCAGAAGGCGGACAGCGGGAGAACGGTTAAAATCGATCCGCAGATCTTTGATCAGCGGCGGTTCGTGGAAACCTTCGGCGATGTCTCCCGTGAAACGGTAGGCTATCTGGCTGCTTTCCTCAGCGACGCCCGTTCCAATGTTATCGCTCTGAACGCCGCCATGGAAACCCAGGATTGGGCGCAGGCCCGCCATTACGCTCATGCGGTGAAGGGGGCGGCTGGGTCCATCGGTGCGGTCCGCTTGGCCCAGGTCGCGTCAGAGGTGCAGGATCTCCTGGACGCGGGTGACCCGGATACCGCCCAACTTTTCACCGGCGGATTGGAAACAACGGTTGAAGAACTCGCCGTCGCAGTAGAGTCTCTGGTCAAATCATGAGCGACGAACCCTCATATAAAGATGTGACCGTCCTCGTTGTCGAGGACGAGCCCACAACCCGCGCCGGCATCCGCAGTCAACTGCGCCAGATTGGTATCCGCACCATCGTCGAGGCTGCAGACGGCAAGGCGGGTCTCGCCGAAATCGCGCGCACGCGCCCGACGCTGGTGCTATGCGACGTGCACATGCAGCCGGTGGACGGGCGCCAGTTCTTGAAAATGGTGCGCACGGTGAAGGTGGAATGGGTGAAAAACATCCCCATCGTCTTCCTCACCGCCGACGCCAAGCCGGAGACTGTGGCGTTCGCGAAGGAATTCCAGGTCAACGGCTACCTGGTGAAGCCGGTGACGCTCGCCGACCTCAAGGCGCGCATCGACATCATCCTCAAGACCATCGACAACTCGCCCCAGGCGCGCGGGCTTTAGAGAGTCAGTCTCAGGTCGTCCACCACAGCGCCCGGCAGCAGCATGGACCGAGTCTGGCGGGATTCATATGTGTCGCTCGACAGGCGCGCGTCGCGGGTCTTGGTCAGCGCGGCGAGGTTGGTCCCCAGCATCCGATAAAGCGTATCGTCGAAGCGCATGACATTAAGGGGGGCGACGATTTCTCCATTCTCCACCCAGAAGGTGGCGAAGCGCGTCATGCCGGTGAGGCGGCAGGCGTTGCGGTCGGAATAATTGAGATACCAGAGGTTGCCCACATACACCCCAGTGCCCAGGGTCTTGAGAATATCGCTCTCCGCCAGGCTGCCGGCGGCCATGTCCAGGGACACCGGCATTTCCATATTGTCTTCGGCGCCGTTCTGGGCCGCGCCGAATTCCACGGCGGACCGCGGGCTGGTCATGCAGTCCCGGTAAGCGCCGTCTACGATCAGGTCGACGCTGTCCGGTTTGATGAAGCCTTTGCTCTGAAAGCCGGGGGCGAAGCCGTCCTTGGTGTTTTCGCGCACAGACACGGCGGCGTTGAGGCGCTCGCCTTCCACCATACGGATCAACGGCGTGATTCCGGTGCGGTGGTCGGCAAGGCCGAAGCCTCCCCAGCACAGCATCCCCATGATCTCTTCCATAGCGGCGGGCGCCAGGTAGACGCGGTAACCGCCCAGCGCAATCGTCTTGGGCGCCCGGGCGAGGGCCGCGAGGCGCTGTTTGGCAGCATTGGCTTTGGCCGTAAAAGCGCCCGCATTCCAGGAGCTGCCGCCGTCGCCCCATTTCACGGCCTTATCGGCCTGCAGGTAGAAACTGAGGTCGATGTTGTAGGCGTGGGCCGTATCCCAATTGCGTTGGCCGAGGCTGCTGGCGAAGCCGCGGTGGATGGGCCCGCTGGCGGTTATGCCCACCAAGTCGTGGCGGCTCCCCGCGGTCAGCACAGCGTCCAGCATTTCTTCGGCGGCGGGCAGTGTGTTCGGCAGGACGCGGCGGGTGGATTGAGGAGCCGTGTTGATAAGGAACAGCGGGTCTTCCGGCTGGTCCTTGAGGATGTCGCGCAGATCCGTGACGGCCGCCGTGACCCGCGTCGCGTCGTCGGCTTGACCGGTCAGGGTGATGGTCTTTGCGGCATGGCGCTTGCCGTCGAACAGTTCGAGCGACAGGTAACGCTGCTCCACCGTACCCGCCTGGCGCACGGCGGCGTGGTTGTAGCGCACGAACGCGGAACTTTCGCCCGCGAAAGACGCGAGGAAGCCTTCGCTGCCGCGGAGATGCGCGCCGATGCCGTCGGCAAGGGCGTTGAATTGCTCTTCCATCTCAGCCACCACCGAACACTTGCACGCCGCCGAACAATCCCGGCGGCGAGGCATGACCGACCCGGATCATCTGGTTGGGTTCACCCTTGCCGCAGTTGGGCGATCCCAGGACCGCGACGGTGGATGCATTGCCCAGGCCCTTGAGGTTGCGCCAGAAGGTGGCCGAGACGCCGCGGTAGTTGGGGTTTTTCACAACACCCGCCAGCTTGCCGTTTTTGATCAGTTGGCCGCGCTCGCAGCCGAACTGGAACTTGTTGCGGCTGTCGTCGATGGACCAGGACACATTGGTCTCCATGAGCACGCCGTTCTCCACCGATGCAATGAGATCGGCCAGGGACGCAGCACCCGGCTCGATATTGAGATTGGCCATGCGGTCGATGGGCGGGCGGTTCCAGTGGCAGGCGCGCGCATTGGCCACGCCCGGCGAATTGGCCCGGGCCTGGCTGGTGGCCCCGCCGAGCGGCCGGGCCAGCAGTCCGTCCTTGATCAGGAACTGTTTCTCGGCGGGCGTGCCGTCGTCGTCGAAGGCATAGGAGGCCGCCTCGCAGCTCACCGTGGGATCGAAGGTGACGTTGAGCAGGTCCGATCCGTATTGGTAGCGGCCGAACATATCGAGGGTGACGAAGCTGGTGCCGGCATAATTGCGTTCATCACCCAGGATGCGGTCCAACTCCAGCGGATGGCCGATGGATTCATGAATCTGGATATACATCTGGTCCGGCGCCAGCAGCAGGTCCATCTCGCCTTCCGGGCAGTTGGGCGCGGCCAGCAACTCCATCGCCTCCTGCCCGATGCGCGTGCCCGCATCCCAAAAGCCCATGTCGTCGAGAACGTCCAGACCGCCCTGGCGGATGGCGCCGCCACGGCCGAAGGTGCGGGTCTGGGTTTCGCCGCCGCCGCCGGCGCTGGCGTGCAGCCACGGCGCCACCACGCCCTGACGCTGGCAAATGTGATCGCCGGCCGAGGTGGCGATCACGGATTCTTCATCGCTGAAGCTGAAGCCTGCGCCCCAATCGCCGATGCGGTCGTGGCATTTGGCCTGGGCGGCGAGGGCGTGCAGACGCTCGACCTTGGCTTTACGCGACAGCGTTCCCCACATGGCGGGCCGCGCCGCATCGTCGTGGCGCACGGCGTTGCCTCGCGTTCGCGGGGGCGCTACCAGGCGACCGGCCGTGCGTTTGGCCCAGGCGTGGGCGTCCTTGCCGGCGCGGGCAAGACCGGCGCTGCTGGTGTCGGAGGTGGCCGCATAGCCGACGCCGTCGGCGGCTTCCACCGTCACCATGACGCCGGTGTCGTCCGCGAGGCCGATGGGGTCGGTTATGCCCCGGGTGACCCCCAGGCTTTCAGTGCGCTTGTGGACCACGCGTACTGACCAGAAGTCGCACGCGGGAGCTACCGCAGTGAACCGGGCGGCGATGTCGGTTGTGCTCACGCCGCCAGGCTTTTCAGAACCAGTTCCGTCACGTCCCGCGACAGTGTGCCGGAAGCCGCCATGCGGTCCAGTTCGGCGCGCATCAAGGCTTGGCGCGCGGGGTCCAGGCGCTTCCAGCGGCCCAGCGGCGGCACCAGTCTGGCGGCGGTCTGCGGGTTGAAGCGGTCGATGGTCATGATCTGATCGGCCAAGAAGCGGTAGCCCGAGCCATCGGCGGCATGGAAGTTGACCGGATTGGCGACGGCGAAGGCGCCGATGACGGCGCGGACCTTGTTGGGATTCTTGATGTCGAACGCGGCGTGGCCGAGCAGCCGCTCGACAGTGGCGAGCGTGCCCTTGAGCGGGGCCCAGGCCTGCACCGTGAGCCACTTGTTGACCACCAGGTGATTGTCCTTGAAGCGGTCGTAGAAGGCGTCCAGCGCAGCACTGCGTTCCGGCACGTCGAGCCCGTTGAGGATGCCAAGGGCATCCATGCGGTCGGTCATGTTGTCGGCCTGGTCGAACTGGGCCTTCACCAGCGCCGTGGTCTCAGCTCGCTCGGTGGCCGCCAGATACGACAACGCCACGCGCTTGAGCAGGCGTTGGCCCATGCCGGCGGCATCGGGCACATAAGGCGCGTTGACGCGCTGGGAGTCATATATGCCCTTGAACTGATCGCGGTAGGTCTCGCCAAGGGCGCGCCGCAAAGCCTTGCGCGCGGCGTGAAGGTTGATCGGGTCTTCCACTGTCATCTTGTTGGCGAGGTAGTCCTCTGCCGGCAAGTTGAGCAGCGACGCCTTGAACGCGGGCTCGATGGCGTTGTCCGCCACCACCTGGCCCATGGCGGCGAGGTAGGCCTGGTCGGTGACGAGGGGTTTGTTCGCCTGCAGCGCGTCGACGCCGCGCAGGATAACCGTGGCGCCGTAATCTTGCGCCGCGTCCCAGCGATTGAAGGAATCCGTGTCGTGGCCCACCAGGAAGGCGCGGTCGGCGTCGGACTGTTCGAAGGCGACAATCACCGGCGCGCCGAAAGCGCGGTTCAGCGACGCCCGCGGGCGTGCGGTCACGTTTTTGAACACAAAGGTTTGCTCAGGCTGGGTGAGTTCCAGCACTTTGGTCGTGGAGGTGGATGCTACGCCATCGAGATCGAGCGGCATATCGGCGCCGGTCTCACCCACCAAGCCCACGTTGAACGGAATATGCATGGGCTTTTTATGCGGCTGGCCCGGGGTCGCAGGGCAGGCCTGCTTGAGCGCGAGAGTGAAAGTGTGCGCTGCCGGATCGTATGATCCTTGGGCGGTGACGGTGGGCGTGCCGGCCTGGCGGTACCAGAGCTTGAACTGGGTGAGGTCGACGCCGGAGGCTTCCTCCATGGCCGCAACAAAGTCATCACAAGTGACGGCTTGGCCGTCGTGGCGCTGGAAATAGAGGTCGGAGCCGGCGCGGAATTTCTCATGCCCCAGGATCGTGTGCATCATGCGGATCACCTCGGCGCCCTTCTGGTAGACGGTCGAAGTGTAGAAGTTGTTGATCTCCATGTAGCTGTCCGGGCGCACGGGGTGCGCGAGCGGGCCGGCGTCCTCACGGAACTGGGTGACGCGCAACACTTCCACGTCGTCGATGCGCTTGTTGGCGCGGGACCGGATGTCGGCGGTGAATTCCTGGTCGCGGAAGACGGTGAAGCCTTCCTTCAGTGACAACTGGAACCAGTCGCGGCAGGTAACGCGGTTGCCGCTCCAGTTATGGAAGTACTCATGCCCGACGATGGACTCGATCAGGTAATAGTCCATGTCCGTGGCGGTTTCGGAATCCGCCAGGATGTAGCGGTCGTTAAAGATGTTGAGGCTCTTGTTCTCCATGGCCCCCATGTTGAAGTCCGACACCGCGACGATATTGAAGATGTCGAGGTCGTACTCGCGGCCGAAGGCGCGTTCGTCCCACGCCATGGAGCGCTGCAAAGCTTCCATGGCGTACCGGGCGCGGGGCTCCTTGCCGTGTTCCACATAGATATAGAGCCGCACGGTCCGGCCTGAGGCGGTCGTGAAACTGTCCTCGATATGACCGAGATCGCCGGCCACTAGCGCGAACAGGTAGCAAGGCTTGGGGAAGGGGTCATGCCACACAGCGAAGTGGCGGCCATCGGGAAGATCGCCTGAGTCTGTGAGGTTGCCGTTGGACAGCAGAACGGGGGCTGTGGCCTTGGGTGCCCGGATGGTGGTGGTGAAGGTGGTCATCACATCCGGCCGGTCCAGGAAGAAGGTGATGTGGCGGAAGCCTTCGGCCTCGCACTGGGTGCAGTAGTTGCCGCTGGATTGGTACAGGCCCTCAAGGGCTTTGTTGCCGGCCGGGTCGATCTCCACTTCGGTTTCGAGGGTGAACGAGGCTGGCGGCTTGGGGATGACCAGGCCCTGGTCAGTGAGGCTGTAGCTGCCCGGGGCGGCGGGCTGCCCGTCCATCAACACGGCGATGACCTTGAGTCCCTCGCCGTCCAGCTCCAAGGGCTTCACCCCGGTGGTGCGGTCATAGGCCGATTCGATCTTCAACGTCGACTTAACCCGCGTGGAATGGGGCGCCAGGTCAAATTCCAGGGCGACGGAGACGATGCGGTAGGCTGGGGCCGTGTAGTCGTCGAGGCGGATGACCTTTGGGGAAGCGGGAGCCTGGGAGCTATCCATGGATGTGAAACTCGATATCGCTGGGGATGGGATGTCCGCACGGTAGCCTATCGAAAGAGCTGGGCAAACATGCAGCCGATACGATTGTTATGCGTTTGTTAAACGAACAGCTAGTGAGGGGTTAACCATATCCCACTAGCGTTGGTTGCGGGATTTGTGGATAACCTTGCTCGCAAGAGTTGGGGAGAATGAGAGCGTGTCACACGTGGGCGGTTCGCCCCGAAAACTCAAAATTCCCGTCACGCCGCAGGACGCCGCGCGCTGGTTCCTGCGCGATATGGCGTCGTCATCCGGTTACGTGATCGACCCTGTCCCGGGATCCGATCCGCTGCTGGCCGGCTACGGTTCTTATCGCCCGCTGCTGACCGCGCCCGATCCCTGGTACTTCGCCGGCGTTATCGCCCTGGAAGTCTGCAAGGTCATCGATTTCTATCCGCCCGAATACTCGAACGAAGTCATGCGCCATGTGTGCGACGAATGCGACCGCACCGTGGGGCGCGAGGGCACCGACGTCGCGTCACTCTCGATGCTGATCATGGGCCGCCTCGGCATCGGCGCCGTGCTGATGCGCGGCAAGGCGCCGGACAGTGTGCTCGGCAAAATCATGACCATCCTTATGGGTTCTGAAAAATCCATCGGGTCGAAAATGCCGGCGCCCGAAGCGCACAAGCAATTGCGCGCGGCCTTGAAGCTCGGCCAGCCGGTGTGGTGGCGGGTGTTTCGCAAGCGCTACCGCCTGTCGTTCGACCCCGAAGCCGAACTCGCCGCGGAACAGACGCTCAAGCCCCTCGACCTCGCCGAGGAACTGGCCATCGACGCCGCCCTGAGGGCCGAACGCAAGAGAGAAGCGGTGAGGGACACCACCTTCGCCGGCGCCATGGCGGAGTTTCTGTCCAGCGACGGTGCCCTGATCCTGGACACGCCTCTCACCGAACCCATCTCCGGGCCACTTCCGGGCCTTAGCCCTGGGCTTATCGCCGAGCACACCGCGCCCGTTTAGCACCGCCCCGAACGCTTTTTTAACTCCTCCGGGCATACGTTAAGCTCGGCTTAATGTCTGTCCGAGGGAGTTCCCGCGATGCGCACCGTGGCGTTTGTGCCGGCTAAAGGCGAAAGCAATCGCATCAGCAATAAGAACACCGTGGTTCTTGATGGCGACTACCTGTTCAAACGCAAGCTGAAGCAGCTCCTGGCCTGTCCGGAGATCGACGACGTTTACCTCGACACGGAATCCGACCGGATCATCGAGCTGGCGTCCGACCTTCCCGTGAAGATCCTCAAGCGCAACGCCAAGCTCGCGTCCAACAAGACCGACGGCCACGAACTGTTCGCCAATGAATGTGCGAAGGTCGACGCCGACATCTATATCCAATGCCTTTGCACCAGCCCCTTCATCACGCCGGAAACCATGACCCGTGCGATCAAGGCGCTGAAGTCCGACAAAAAGGCCGACTCCCTGGTAGCGGTGCAGAAGCGCAAGCAATACACCTGGGCCAAAGGCCGCCCGGCTTATGGCGAGGGCCGCATCCCCAATTCCGTCGATCTGCCGGATACGGTGATCGAGTCCATGGGCCTCTACATGGTCCGCAAGAAGGGCAAAGCCAAACCGAAGAAGCGCTTCGGCGACAACGTGGTGCTGTTCGAGCTCACCGACGAAGAGGCCTTCGACGTCAACTGGCCCGATGACCTGGCCCTGGCCGAACGCATCTCCGCCGGCTACCGCGCCAGCCACAACGCGGCGCTGGACGCCATCCGTCCGCACCTGTGTTCGTCGCTGCTGGCTGATATCTGCAAAGAGCGCGGACTGAAGGCCTTGCTGCCGCCGGGCTTCAAGCGCATCAGCGGCCGGTCGGTGCTGGGTATCGCCAAGACGCTTGAGCTGCGCAAGCTGCGCAAGGGCGACGACTGGAAAGGCATCTACACCGCGCTCGGAACCTATAATTTTGTGCGCCCGGGCGATGTCATCGTCGTGCATAACGAGGTCAAGGACCGCGCCTACTTCGGCGACCTCAACGCCAATATCGCCATCCGCTCAGGCGCGGTCGGCGCCGTTGTCGATAGCTTTACCCGCGATTCAGCCGAGCTGAACGGGTTGGAGTTCTCGGTGTTCGCGCAAGGCATCTCGTGCGACGACATCAAATACGAGGGCACCGTTCACGCCATGAACCGCCCCATCAAGATCGGCAACGTCACCGTCAACAACGGCGACTATATCTACGCCGACGACGACGGCGTGCTGGCGATCCCACAGGCGCTGTGGCCCTCGATCCGTGACGAGGCCATGGCGACCCTCAAGAAGGAATTCGATATCCGCTACGCCATCATCATGGGCGAGGACGTCGGCAAAGTCCTCGGCACGCACGGGGCGTTTTAGGCGCTATTTCGCCGCGGGCGATTATTTAGTCGCAATGGGCGGCGGTCCATCCACTTTCGTCAGGCTGTCGACGGTGCAGATGTGGCGGGCGACTACGACGCGGCTGGTTTTCTGGTTGGTTACCGGGTCCAGCTCCGTCATGAAATTGATGCCCTTGGTGGCGTCAAAGGTCATGCAGGTCTCCAGCAGCATGGCCTTGTACCAGTCGCCGGTGGCGCTGCTCTGGACGAAGACAATATTGTCGCCGCCCTTCTTCCAGCTTTTCACGCCCTTGAGCTGATCGAACTGGGTCACGGCTGCCGCATTTTTAGCGGGGGCTTTAGCCACGTCGGCGGCAAAGGCCGCGGGTGCCGCGAGCATGAGAATGGTAGCGAGGATGCGGATCATAGAAGGCCTCTCGGAAAACGGGGGCGCCCAGCTTTGGGGACTCTACGCCCGAATTGTGGCTACATAACAGCGATCAGGCTTTCCCGCGGCAGGGTTTGCAGGCGGTGGGGCAGCTCGCCGACCTCATCCATTAGCGCGGCACCGCTGACCTCGGCCACACCGGCGCCCACGGCGCGGCCCAAATGGCTTCGTTTGCGCAGGCCCGTGACCGCGACATGGCGGGTGCCGGCGCGGTTCTTGAGCATCAACAGGGCTTCGAACATCTCGTTGTCGGTACAGGCGGACTCGCGCGCGACATCGGCGGTGTAGGAGATGTGGTCGATGGCTAGCGTGGCGTCCATGCTTGTGAACGGATTGATGGGGAACGAGATCCCTTGCACGTAGCTGCGGAACAGCTCGCGCAAGGCGATCAGCCGCTCCGGGTTGGCGCGCGGCAGGCGGCGCAGGTCCAGACGCAAGTGCCTGAGGCGATCCTCACGCGGAACCGCGGCGATGAGCTTTTGCGCTTCGACCAGCCCCGTGATGCTGAAGGCGCTGACGGGCAACGGCAGCACGAAGGTGAACGGCAGCTCGGCCGCGCGCATGTCGGTGAAGGCCTTGAGCCCGGCGCGCACGAAGTCCAGCGCGGTGGCGTTGTTGAGGGCCGCGGTATCGTCGTCGGTGATGTTGACGCCCTCGGGCGTATGGGCGCGGAAATAGAAACAATTCACGCTCTGGCTGTCGGCGGTCCAGGCGGGACGGAACCGCAGCGTCAGCCGGGAAATCTGTGAAGGTTCCTCGAGAACAGGCGGCGGTGGCGCCACCGCCGGCGGCGCGGGCAGCGGCCGCGAACGGACGACGATGCGCTTGCCGCCAGGCTTGCCATCATGGGTCTTGCCGTCCTTGGCCTTGCGCGCGGCGGATTTGGGAATCGGCGCCCGATAGCACTGGTCGGCTTTGATCTTGCCGACCTCGGCGCGCACGGCGTCCAGGTTGACAGTGCCGTCGGCATTGAGCACGTCGGCGAGGCCGAGGCGCGCGGATTCCGGCAGCGGCATATCCTCGAAGGCGAAGCGCGCACCCATGAGTTTCTGGCCGATGGCGGCGGCGATGGCGTCGGCGCGCGCCTGCGCCTGTGGCTCGTCGGTGCGCGAGAACAGCAGCAGCCAACTATCATCTTCGAGCGCAATGAATGTATTGCCGCGCCCGATGCGCCGGGCGATGGAGGTCTCGGCGATCATGAGGATGCGGCTCTGGTAGCGCTCCCACAGCTCGCCGATGGACTCTCTGAAGGCCGCCAGCGAGATCACCTGCACCTTACCGCTGGCCTTGGTCTCGGTCTCGCGCACCAGGTTCTGAAGCGTCAGCGTGATGTCGTCGTCCCAGTACACCCGCGCGCGGCGCTTGGGTGGGCCGCCGCCGAAAAGGCCGCGCACGGCCCAGAAGGCCCGGCGCGCCTGAAAACCCAGATAGTTGAAAAGCCGCTTCACCGGGCCGGGCGCCTGGTTGTTCGCGTATTTTGGCCCTGGCGTATCCGCAGGTTGCGGGGCTGAGGCCTGTTGGTCCTGCGGAAGCGGGTCGGCCTCCGGGCTGGGTTCAGCCACGGCCGAAAGGAATGCGTTCGACCGGCACCATGGGCTCGTTGCTGCCGATCTGACGGAACACGGTGATCGCCTTGACCATCATCGGCTTGCCGAGCACGGGCGCGGCGATCTTGGCGAGCTCTGTCATGACACGTTCGCGCTCGTCGTCCGCCTCAATACGGTCGGTGACGGACATGTGGAAGCGGAACTCTTCCATCACGTAAGGGTAGCCCCAGTGCTTGAGCATCTGTTCCTGATGCACCGTGAGCTTGTTCTGCTTGTACTGGGTGATCTGCTCGGGCGTCATGGGCACGCGGAACGCTTCGAAGGCGCGCACGCAGGCCGCGGCGAGCTTTTCCAGCGCGGCGGATTCATACGCCGGCGTCAGGGCGATAAACTTGCCGATGACGGCCACCTCCAACGGCGGCAATTCCACCGGCGCCACGATGCGGGCGAAAACCCGCGCGGTCTCCATCAGACCGTCGAGGCTCAAGGTCGGGCTCAGCTCGAACGGCGGCTTCAGGGTGCCGTGAAAGCCGTACCGGCGCGAACCCGCAGTGATGCTGTCGATGTATTCGCGGGTCAGCGGCGATTTGAGTTTGGAATCGGGGCCGAACCAGGCCTGGCTGAAGGCAGCCAGCGGACTGCCGGGATCAGGCGAATAGTAGATCGCGTAACGTGGCGTCAGAGGCGGCATCCGCTACCCGGGCTAGACTGACGAGGGGACCGCGGCCACCGATGGCCTGCGCGCTCTCCCCAGTTGCAATGTGAGTCGCATAAAACGACTTATGCGGCAAGGGCTTCCGGGCGATCCAGGGCGGCGGCCAGGCGCACCAGGTCGTCCACCAGGATCTCGCCCTGGCAAGCCTTCGACACCTGCTGGCGCCAGCGCCGGGCGCCGATTCCGCCGTGGAACAGGCCGCTCAAATGCCGCAGCAGCGAACTGGGCCGCGTCCCGGCTGCCAGGTATCCGGCACAATAGGTCGCGTAGCCTTCCACCACGGCGGCCCTGGGCATTGGCGGTGTGGCGTCGCCATAAAACAGCGCATCAACCTCGGCCAGCATATAGGGCTGCTCATAGGCCGCGCGGCCGAGCATCACGCCGTCTAGGGTGACGCCATCAGTGGTGAGCGACTCAAACGCCGTGCCGGAGGTCTTGAGGCCGCCGTTGAGAACCACCGTAAGCTCCGGGTGGGCGGCCTTGAGGGCGTGGACCCGGGCGTAATCCAAGGGCGGGATCTCCCGGTTCTCCTTGGGGCTCAGGCCTTCGAGCCAGGCGTTGCGGGCGTGGATGATGAAGGTGTCGCATCCGGTGCGCGCCACGGCGTCGACCAGGGGTTCGAGCTGATCGGGCCGGGACGGCGCATGGCGCTCCGCTTTATAGGCGATGCCGGTGCGGGTCTTGATGGTGACGGGGATGTCCACCGCGTCGCTCATGGCCTTCATGCAGTCGGCCACCAGGCTGGGCTCAGCCATGAGGCAGGCGCCAAACCGTCCGGAGATGACCCGGTCGCTGGGACAGCCGACATTGAGATTGATCTCGTCATAGCCGAAGTCCCGGGCCATGCGGGCGGCCTTGGCCAGCTCCGCCGGGTCGCTGCCGCCGAGCTGCAGGGTGAGGGGCAGCTCTGAAGGGTCAAACGACAGAAACCGGGCAGGGTCCTTGCCCCTGACAATGGCCACCGCCGTCACCATCTCCGTATAGAGCCGCGCACGCCGGCTGATCAGCCGCGCCAGAAACCGGTAGTGCCGGTCGGTGCAGTCCATCATCGGCGCCACACTGAAGCGATGCGTGTGCTTATGGGCGGGGGAAGCGGTCATAAGAATGTCCGTAAGGGCCCCGGGAGCCGGTGTCCAGCGTCCGGAGCGGGTTGCCAAGGTGAGCCTGTGGATAATTCCGCTTGACGGTAAGTTCCGTCTTTGTTCTACTCCGCCACGAGAACAAAAACAGAACTGAAAAGCGCGGGAAAGGGACACCAAATGCCAAACGGAACCAAAGCCACGGTTTACCTCAAGGAATCCGCCGGGCTGATCGGCCTGTTCGTCACCATTTACCTGTGGTCCCTGGTCGCCACGGCGCTGCAGAGCTGAGGCCGATCAAATTATTAACCACTCGTTAATGATTTGATAATCCACAAATTTTTGCGGTTGATGACGGCTTCGGGTTTGACGAGGTCCAGTTGCAGCCCTATAAAGAATTTGTGAACAACGCTGGATTCTCCTCGGCTGCGACTGTTACACGGGTGGTCTCATGACCGCCCAGGTAGCCAACACCGGCATCGTCGGCTCGACGTCGCGGGTCTCGCAGCCGCGTATGTCGGTGGCGTCGACAACCTCCTATGTCGATTCCATGCAGGGCGCCTACGCGCCCCAGACCTACGACCAGCCTCGGTATGACGAGGATCAGGAAGGTTTCGAGACCCCGCGGCGCCGGCGGCGTTTCAGCCCCTACCAGGACCAGGTCGTCAGCTTCGGCGGCGTGCTGGTGTCCCGGGAAGTGGGCGCGACCATCATGAAGGAACAGGCGGCCCTGGCCGCCCGCGGCGGCCTGCCGTCGGCCAACGACGCCGAACGCTCCATCGCGATCTACGAATTCAACCAGTCGCTCATGGGCGTGGCCGAAGCGGTCACGGACAACGGCATCAGCCACAGCTGATCGCCTTAAATCCACCAAGCCTTTTTGTTATTTTCTCATCCTTGGCGCGAAACGCCGAGAATGAGAGGTATGTGTTTTTAGGTTTTAAAGCCCGAAACGACAAGTCCGCGGATCCTCGCGGCTTGCCGCAAGGATGACAAAAAACCAGGAAAGCGCGATAAGTCACCCGTACTCCAGGGCTTCGAGGTCAACGTGCGTCCAACGGCGGTGCCATCCGGTTTTGAAGTCGCGTTCTGGTTCCTGGACCGGGCACAGAGCGACGGCGAGTACCTGCAACCGCAGAAACTCCAGCGCCTGATGTTCCTGGCCCAAGCCTACTTTGGCGTGCTGCAGGGCGGCGCTAAGCTGATGCCGGCGACCTTCGTCGCCACCGAGGACGGCCCGCTGGAGCCCACCCTGTTCAAGGCCTTCGCCCGCGGCAAGCCGGCGGTGGATGTGGCGCCGGTGGAGGAGCTGCCGCGCCACATCATGGATTCCGTTTGGCGCCAATTCGGCGCCCACTCGCCCGACCACCTCGGCAAGCTCATCAAACGCCACGCACCCTATCTGGACGCCATATCGGTAGGGGCGGGGACCGAGATTACCCTCGAGGCCATGGTCGACTTCTACAGCACCGACGGTCTGACGCGGAAAAAGGGCACAGGCGCCACTGCGGGTATGGGCGTCACCGCCAGCGGCGCGCCGGCGGCGGAGAAGGTGCTGCGGCCCAAGGTCTTACGCAACCATTCGGGCAAGCCGGTGAGCGCCACCCGCTGGATGCCCAAGCGTGCAGATTGATCCGCATCAAGTGAACACCATCCCTCCCGGCTATGCGTCCAACTTGCGGCTGTTCCTGCGCAGCGAGGCCGCCGGCGGCGTGCTGCTGATGGCCGCCGCGGCACTTGCCATGGTTGTCGCCAACAGCCCCGCCGGCCCGGCGTATTTCGCCGTGCTCAATGCTTATGTGGGACCGCTGTCGGTGCTGCATTGGATCAACGACGCGCTCATGGCGGTGTTCTTCCTGCTTGTGGGCCTGGAGATCAAACGCGAGTTCGTCAGCGGCCACCTTTCGCGCTGGAGCGACCGCGGCCTGCCGATTATCGCCGCCGCGGCAGGGATGGCGGTGCCGGCAGGTGTGTACCTGGCTGTGGTCGGCGCGGACCCGGTGCTGATGCGCGGCTGGGCCATCCCGTCCGCCACCGACATCGCCTTCGCCATCGGGGTCATCGCGCTCCTCGGCAAGCGCGTGCCGCTGTCGCTGAAGTTGTTCCTGACCACGGTGGCCATCGTCGACGACATGGGGGCTGTGATCATCATCGCCGTGGCCTACACGGCGGGACTCTCGGGCGCGGCGCTGGCGGCCGCAGCGGTTCTTCTGGGCATCATGTTCGCCCTCAATCGTATCGGGGTCCGCCGTCTGTGGCCCTACATCATCCTGGCGCTGGGTCTGTGGGTGGCGGTGTTCCTGTCCGGGGTTCACGCCACCATCGCCGGCGTGCTCACGGCCCTGGTAATTCCCATCCACGGTGCGGCCATGGAGCCCGGCGGCGAGATCACGCCGCTGCACCGGCTGGAACATGCGCTCCACCCCTATGTTGCTTTCCTGATCGTGCCGCTGTTCGGTTTCGCCAACGCCGGTGTTTCGTTCAGCGGTTTAGGCTTTGCCCAGGCCGTCACACCGCTGCCGCTGGGGATCGCCGCAGGACTGTTCCTGGGCAAGCAGGTCGGGATTTTCGCCGGCGTCGGGGCCGCGGTCGCCTGCGGTATCGCCGCTCGCCCGGCCGGGGCCACCTGGGCCCAGGTCTACGGCACCGCGCTTTTATGCGGGGTCGGCTTTACCATGAGCCTGTTTATCGGTGGCCTGGCTTTCCCGAACCCTGAGCTTATGGATGAAGTTAAGATCGGCGTGCTGATGGGGTCCCTGCTGTCGGCGGTCGTGGGATACCTGCTGTTGCGCTGGAGTACATCCGGAGAATCGAAATGAAGCTCTCATTGATGTTGCAGAGAGTGGTCGCCGCAGCCGGCATCGTTCTGATGCTGTCGCCCGCGGTGGCGCAGAACCTCCACCCCCATGAGCCGCTCAATCCGGCCAAGGCCCAGTCGCTTGCGACCTCGCCGCTGACAATTGAGAGCGGCGGCAAGGCGCTGCAGTTCACCGTCGAGCTGGCCTCGACGGCGCACGAGCAGGAAATCGGGCTGATGCATCGCAACGTCATGGCCGTGGAACACGGCATGTTGTTTGACTTCCACCAGGAGAAACGCGCGAGCTTCTGGATGCGCAACACCTTCATTCCGCTCGACCTGGTGTTCATCCGCGCCAACGGCGAGATCGAGGCCATCAAGGACAACGCGGTCCCCCATTCGGAAAGCCCCATCGGGCCGGTGCAGCCGGTGCAAGCGGTGCTGGAACTGGTGGGCGGCACGGCCCAGAAGCTGGGCATTAAGCCGGGCGACCGCGTGCGTCACCCGGTCTTCGGCAACGCCAAGCCCTGACGTTCCCTCTCTGCCGTGCTCAGCAAAGCGGCCAGGTCGTCCTGGTGGCGTGCTGTCTCCGCTGCGTGGTCGGCGATGATGGCTTCGGTGCGCGCGATCCAGGCGCGCGTCCCCGGCGTTTGCTGGCCGGCCTTGAGGCGGGCGAGGGATTCCGTGAAGTCGGAAATACGCACGGCGCTGAAGCGGATCATCGCCCGGTGATGATCGATCATCAGATCGCGCTCAGTCTTGGTCGAGCGCAGCCGCGGCGGAATGGGGCCGTCGAAACGGCGCTCAAGGTCTTCGTAGGGGATGTACATCCCCCGACGCTACGCATCCGGCGAATTGGCGCCGCTGCTGCCGTGTAACCTTGCGTCCTAACCACGCGCGCGCGGGTCTTTCACGCCGTCAAAACCACAAAACGTGGTTGTGGCCGGGAACAGCAGGGCCGCCTCAGCGTTGTGTGGGTGAGCGTCCAGCCGACAAGACCTAAGGACTCGCGTACCGATGCACCCCTTCCGCCGCGCCCTCATCTGGCTCGCGCTCGCGAGCCCGATCAGCAAAGTCACGCTGTTCTGCCTGGACCTGGCTTTGCGCCATTGGCAGCACGCCGTTCAGCGCCGGGTTTAATCCCGCTGCGGTTGCGGCCTTGCGCCGGCATGGGCTGTTTTTCTCACCCCGGCGGTAAATCGCACTTGTGGCGTGCGCCCTTCGCGCTTGCAGCGCAACTTTTCGGCTGAATCACCGTTGTGATGTCATCTGGTTCAGCAACCAGCCCCATTTTGGTCACTTTCACGCCCTCACGCTCAAGCGGGCAAGGAGCAATGTTTTGAAAATTGTCCTCAACATCGCCAACCGCCTGGAAGTCGCGCGCATGTCTGCACGCGCCGTCGATCACCTCGTCAACGAACTGCGCCAGACGCCGGACGCCGGCGCGCGCGGAATTATGATCCAGCAGAGCATCTCCCGCTGGCAGGGCATGTTCCCGCCCACCGCCCAGGGCGAGGCCCTGGCCGCACTCAATGTCAGCCTGAAGCGCCAGACCGCCAGCGGCAGCGCCGGGATCGAAGTCCTTCAATGCGCGCGCGTGATCGAGCATATGGAACACGTCGCCGCCGCCGAAGCCAAACGCAAGCGCACCGAAGCTGCACGGGCCCGTATGGCCGCCGCCCGGTCTGGCGGCGGCCGGTCGGCTTCAGCCCGCTAAACCTATCGGCTAAATCCTATCGCGCGATAACAGCGCTGCGGAACGCGAGCGGCGCCTGGATCATCCGTAAGGGCTCCAGGCCGTGGCCGGTGCCGCGCACCAGCACATCGCCGTAATCGAACATCCGGCCGAGGATCGACTGATTGACGTCGATGCTCTCCACCTTGTCCATGTTCATCTCGATGGTGACCCGGCGGATGAATCCCCGTTTATAGATCACGCGCTTGTCGGTGACCGCGATCTCGGTGGTCCAGCGTGTGAACCAGCCCCGCAGGAAATTCGGCACGCCCAGCAGCAATCCCAAGCCGATGGGCCCGTAAACGAAGATCTTCTCCGCCGGCTCGATGACCAGGATCGCTAAGCCGGCGATGATGAACAGCGAGAAAAACAGCGCCGGCAGGTAGATCAGCCAGTGGACCTTGGTTTCCATCACCACGGTCTCGCCGGGCAGCAGCACTTTCTCGACATAGCGGCTCATGTGCGGCTCCCGAGAACGCGTGTTTGACGGCTAGTGTTTGATACGGGCGATAATGATCACCGCGCCGGGGGAGTTCCCCTGCGGCTCGTCCTGGAAGTAGACCTGCGCCAGCTTATCGCCAATCAGGGCGCGGTACTGATCGACCGAGCGGAACTTGCACCCCAGGATCTTGGCGTCGTCGGTCTTATATTCAAAAGAATCTGCCTGGGGGTTGTGGGTGCAGCCGATGGCGATGATGCCGTTATTCCGGGTGACCCGCAGCATCTCGTCCACGGCCTTCTGCGGTGTGCTGCTGTAGGCCAGCACCCAGCTTGAAATCACGATATCGAAGGATTTGTCCGGGTAAGGCAGGGCATGCATGTCGCCCTGGTCGATCCACGGCGAGGTCGATATCAAATCGATGGCCTTGATGCGGTCGGGGTGGAAGCCGGCGCCCACCAGGTGGAACAGTTCCATTTCGGTGCGCGGCCCAATGGAAAGCACGTCCTTCTCGATCTCGCGCTCGAAGATCCCGCCGATGGCCGCCAGGGGATTGATCAGGCGCAGCGAACGCTCGGCCGAGGCGAAGGTGCCGTCGTCGATCTGGATGCGGTTGTGGGCGATGGTGCCGGGCATGACGCCGGCGGCGGTTTCGCCGTGAACGCCGATGGGACGGCCCCGGTCTTCGAAATTCTGGATCGCGTATTCCCGCCGAACCTGGGGCGACAAAAGGAAATAGCGCGGGCTCTTGGCGAGGATGCCGACGAACTTCTTGAACCGGGCCTCGGTCATTTTAACGCGGTGATTCACAGCGGGCGTCTCGATCAGGTTGGAGTTTGGCAATTGGGTTTGGGCGTCCCGTGGCGGGAAAAGCGGAGCCGTTACAATACAGCATCCCGCGGGGCCGGGAATTGGCTGAAATCGGTCCAAACCCCATCGTCCTGAGGCGCAAAAGAACACGCCACGCACCGAATTACGGTGCGTGGCGTGTGATGGCCGGAGCGTCGTGTGGTCGCTAGTCGATAGTAGCCCTAATCTATGATCGCCCACGTCCCGTTGGGTTGCTGGCAGGCGCGGCCGCGGGCTTCCTCGCGGCGGCCGTGCACGTTCACGGTGTTGCTGAACACCGCGCAGCGGAAGTTATCTTCGTCATGGTAATAATCCATGACGTAAAGTTCGCCGGTGTTGTTGTTGCTGGGATTGCGCCAGTTGTAGCGTGCGTTGGCGCGACCGGCGCTGAAGCCGTCGTTATAGGTCTTGTAGGCATAGGACCGGTCGTCGCAATCCATCTTGGACGTGAGCGCCGCGCCGAGGGCGCCGCCCGCGACCACGCCGGCGACAGTGGCGCCGCCGGAATCACGGCGGCCGCCGGCGACATTGCCGAGGATGCCGCCGAGGATAGCCCCGGCGAAGACGCCGGCGGGGTCCACCTTGTTGTGGCATTCGGCATAAGCACGATCATCGGCAAGGCTATAGGTGCGCGAATAGCGCGCACGCCAGCGGTCCTCGGATCCGCCGCCCGGCGGCGGGGGAGGCGGCGCGTTATAGCCGAAACGGGGCGGCGGAGGCGGCGGCGGCGGGGGTGCCGCTTCGACCACATCAATCACGGTGCCGTTGGCGGCCATGAGATAATATTCGCCGTCGATGAAGGCCCAATGGGCGCCGCGCGGCGGGCGGCGCAGGTTGGCGTCGCGCCAATCGTCGAAGGCATAGCGGTCGCCGCGGTATTCCCGGGGCAGGCGCTCGCCGACGTCAAAGCTCGCGGCCACAGCGGAGCCGGCCAGCGCCCCCACCATCGCCAAGGTCAGAAGGCTTACACTCAGAGGGCGTGTTGTCATCGCTGGTACTCCCGTGGTCCACACCAAATGCGCGATATTCCACTCGCGCGTATGTCAGCGAAACGCACGCCCCGGAAATACGTTCCTTACAGCCTGTAACTGTTGGGCGCGCCCTTACGAGGAGCGGGCCCCCTTTTTTGTCACGGCTTTCGTGCACCACGCCGGCAACCGCCGGGAGCATTGTTCGTTGGACATAAGTGCGAAGAGCTAACGTGTTGAGCGACCACGATATTCAACCCGCGGCTGAAATGCAGTGGTCACAAAAGGACAAATCAGGGAGGGCTGGCCTCATGATAGATTCACCTTCGCCGCTCACATCCAATGCTGCGCGGGAGGCTGTTGCAATGGCCTCAAACAGCAACGTTTCGGACCGCAGGAGCGCGCCGGAGAACGGGCCGCTCCGGGTCAGCGAGCATCTGAGCTGCCCCCGGTGCGAAGTCAGCGGCGTGGTCACCTGGGAAGAGGACGTCCCGGCTGTATCCTATGCCCGCGCGCGCAACCGCCTGCGCAAGCTGGTCGGCCTGACCGCCGGCTTCAAAAGCATCGACCGGGGCGCCCGCAATGGTCCCGAAATTACCTGCGACGGTTGCGGCGCCCGTCTGTTGCCCCTCTAAAAAGTCTTCCAGTCTTTATAAAAGCGTCCGCGAACATTTGCAGTCGGTCGGCATTATTGTCCGCCGGCTCATGGACCTCCTGACCATACTTGCTCCAGGCCGGCAGGGAGAGACCATGTACCGTTTCGCCGACCTTGCCGCAGAACAGACCGCGTCTGACCGCGCGATGCCCGCGCCGCTGTTGCCGCTGCCGCACATCCTCAAGCTCGCGGAAAAGCGCCTGCGCTGGTATGGGCTCGGTGACTGGCAGATCCGCGATGTTATGTGTAACGCTGCACCCAGCGTGACGGTGATCGCCCGTGGTCCCGACGGTGCCGGCCTCGCCCTCACAATTTCCCGGGACGGCAGTGAGTCCCGCGCGATACGGACGCCGGCGCCGGCCGCACCTCAGGCGCCAACCTCCGTGCCGGCCCGAACCGCGGTTGTACCCCACTTCGCGCGGTCGCTCACCACGCGCGCCATGGACGCGATTTCGGCCTATGGCTCATCTTGCCGCCTTCTGACCCGTCCGGCGGTGTGTGAGACCTGAGAAGCCGAGGATTGAGGACTTCTGAATTGAGGACTCGGGTCCCTCCGCAAATCCTTCGCCTGGGGGATCGCGTCTGACGGGACGGAGGTGCGGAAGAACCCGAGAACTGTGAAGCGCCCCCCGGGGAGGGCGCAGAAAGTTCAATGGGTCCCGCACGAAAAGGTTCCAGGCCTGCAGTCCCTTCGGATTTGCAATCTTGCCGTCCCCGCGCCACGGCTATCGCAGACGGCGGACGGCGGCTAAAATGCCCCCATGCACCTTTTCCGCCCCCTGTTTCGCGCGCTGGTTCGCCCCTGGGCCGTGATGGCCGTCCTCAGCGCTGCCCCCGCGCTGGCCGAAGCGCCCAACGACATCATCTGGGACACGCCCCGGGACGCCGCCGCGCCGCAACCCGCGGCCCCTGATCAGGAAGGAATCGTCTGGAACGCGCCGCCTCGTAAACCCGCGCCGCCCGCGGCCTCATCCGAACGTTTCGTCCAGGCGCCGGTCGCCACCCAGACGACCCCCGCCAAGCCCACCACCACAGGTCCCTGCCACGAATTCCAGACCACCATACTGATCGAGGGGCGGCAGCAGCCGGCCCACGGCACCGTCTGCCAGCAGGCCGACGGCACATGGCGCGTGGTCGACAAGTAGCCCGCCTTAGGATTTCTTATGCGTATTCTGCCCGCTCTCGCGGTCCTGATTATTGCCGGCCCGATTGTCACCGGGATGTGCGCGCGCCCGGCCATGGCCTGGGGCCCCGGCGGCCACCGCATCGTCTGCGCCATCGCCTGGGATGAGCTGAACCCTCAGGCCCGCGACAGCGTGAAAGCCACCATCGACGTGCAAAGCCGCGAACAGTTCGCCGACGCCTGCGGTTGGCCCGACGACTACAAGCTCGCCCATCCGGAGACCGCGGCCTGGCACATGATGGGCGTACCCGACGATGCCGTCGCCGTGGACCTGGCGCGGGACTGCCCGGCGCAGGCCTGTGTGCTGGCGCAAGTCAGCGCCCACTACGAGGCCCTCGACCATGGCGGGCCGGGATCAGACACGGCCCTCAAGATGCTCGCGCATCTGGTGGGCGATTTGCATGAACCGCTCAACGTGGCGCGGGCGTCCGACCGCAATGGCCGCAGCATCACCGGGCATTATTACGTGCGGGAGTCC
>CANISR010000039.1 GCA_947470105.1 Fidelibacterota bacterium
CATCGAACAACGGCTGGGTCTTTTCGTTATAGCCTCCGAAGGACCGCAGCACGCCGAGCCGCTTGCCTTTGAGCGCATCGGTCGACAGGCCCTTCGCGTAATCGGTTTTGTGGGCGTCGGATTCCCTGGATGCCGGATCGGCGGGATCGGACCCCGCGAGCGACGTGAGCAGCATGGCCGTATCCATTACCGTCCGGGCCATTGGGCCGGTCGTGTCCTGGACGGAACTGAGCGGCACAACGCCGCGGCGGGAAATCAACGCGACCGTGGAACGCAGGCCGACTATACCGTTGAGCGAAGAAGGACAGATCACAGACCCCGTCGTATCCGAGCCGACCGCAGCCGCCGCGAAACTAACGGCGGTGGCGATGCCGGACCCTGAGCTCGATCCGCAAACGGTCCGCGTCAGGTCATAGGGATTGTGAGGTGTGCCGCCGACCGTGCTGCCACTGAAGGATTCTTTTGACCGCCAACCCGCCCATTGAGACAGGTTGTTCTTGCCGAGGATGATGGCGCCGGAAGCCCGCAGGCGCCGCGCCACTTCCGAGTCCTTCGCCGGCAGATTCTCCGCGAGCGCAAACGATCCAGCCGTGGTCGGCATACCGGTGGCGTCGATATTGTCCTTCAGCAGAATGGGAACACCGTCCAATGGGCCAAGCGCCTTGCCCTCTTTGCGGCGCTTGTCCGATGCCGCCGCCTGGTCCAGAGCATCGGGGGCGATGGCGATGACCGAGTGCAGTGGGCCGTCATAGGCCCTGATGCGTTCGATATAGGCCTTGGTCACAGCCACCGCCGTGGCCTTGCCCGCCACAAGATCGGCAGACACCTGGGCGAGCGGCACTTCTTCGACAGCATAAGGCTTCGCGGTCTCGGTCTTGGAGCAACTCACGAGCAAGAGAGATGTGGTCAGCGCAAGACAGGTCGCCTGACGGTACCGCATGGCCAAATCTCCTTATCTAAATGAACCAGGAGGCGTCCCTCCCCCTGGTTCCCAGCATATCTCTAAGCCTGTGGTTTCGAGACGTAGAATTGCCTAAATCGGCACATGCTTAAACGTCGGCGGCGGCAGCGACCCTAAAACCTTTTCGGCTTCGATGCCCAGGGCCAGAATCTGCGTATCGGCCCCCGGCATCCCCTGGAGCTGCATGCCAACCGGCATGCCGTCCGCCATTCCGGCCGGAAGACTGAGCGCCGGGGCGCCAAACCGGGATCCCCACCAGATATTGGTGAGGATCAGATCCCACTCTTCCACCCATTGGCCGCCCACCTTGATCTTCTGATCGCGCGGGTTCCAATTGAGATTGAGATACTGCGGTATCATCATCATCGTCGGACTGGCCAAGGCGACAATGCCGTTGTCCTTGAAAGCGCCGGAGTATTTCGCCCACGCGTCCTTCATGATGGCCACTTCCTCGGCCGGCGTGACATGTGGGCGGGCCTGGGATCCGGCGGGAATGCGGAAGTAGTTCCGCGGCTCCGTCGAGAAGCCATTCTTTGCGCGCTCGGCTTCGATGTCTTTCGCCGTCACCAGCGGTTGGTTCTCCGCCAGCCATTCGGCGGTAGGTTTGGCGCCCTTCGTGACCATGGGACCCAGGCGATCCCGCGCGCTGAGTTCGATCAATGCATTGAGATCGACCTCGACGGTCTGCAACCCGGCGTCCTTGAGCTTGGCGATGGCGGTGTCGATGGCTTTTTTGACGGCGGGATCGTGGGGCCGCTTTTCCCAATAGTCCGCGCGGGGAATGCCGACCTTGGCGGAGCGTAAGGCGACCGCCGGCAGCTTCTCTCCGGTGATGACGCCGTCGAGGAACGCCACGTCGGAAACGGTACGCGCCATTGGACCCATGGTGTCCATCCAGCCGGTCGGCAGCACCATCCCCAGTCCCGAGTAGCGCTTCTTATCCGTGCCGTTGAAGTAGTTATCGAAGGCGAAGGTCGACGGGCGCAGGCCGGCGATTCCGCAGTTCGCCGCCGGCCAGCGCACGGAGCCGGCGGTATCCTCGCCGATCCCCGCTGGCGCGATTCGCGCGCCGAGGGCCGCACCGACGCCTGTGCTCGAGCCGCCGGTGGTGCGCGAAAGATCATAAGGGTTGCGGGCCGCGGGGTAATACCGCCCGCCGGTAATCAAGTCGGACATATTGGTCTTGGCCATGACCACGGCGCCGGCCTTGACCATGGTGTCGATCACCACGGCGTTTTTCTTGGCGACATAGCCCTTGAGCACCGTAGAGCCTACGGTCGTCGGGTAGCCGGTGACGTCGATCTGATCCTTGACGACAAACGGGAGCCCGGCGAGTGGGCCCAGCTTGTCGCCGCGGGCGCGCGCCTGGTCGACGGCGCGGGCTTCCTGTTTCACCCGGTTTTCGTCCAGGGTGATAAAGGCGTTGAGGTCCTTGTGGGCGTCGTGCTGCTTGAGGAGATCCGTGACATAGGCTTCTGCACTCATCTCGCCTTTGCGGATGCGATCCACGGCCTCGCGCGCGGTCAGGTCGGTGGCGGCGACTTTGGATGGCTCACTTCGCGCGGGAGAAGCGGGAATGCTCGCGGCCACGACCGACGTCGCCCATCCCGCCGCCTTCAACACGTCGCGCCGCGTCGGCCCGCCAACGTTGTCTTCTGATGTCTTTCCGTTCGTCATCGATGCCCCTCCGTTACAAGTTCATTCTTGTGGAAGAAAAAGGGGCGGGAAGAACTCTTCCCGCCCCTTTCATCAAGCGACTTTAGTACTTGAACCGGACCCCGGCCCGGAAGATACGGCCAACCTTGTCGAACTCGGAATTGCCCTGCCCGGCATAATAGCCGGCGCCGAGCGAGCCCGCGATCAACGGCGGTTCGGTGTCGAAGATATTCTGAGCGACGAAGAACAGGTCGGCGGCCCCGCCCATCACTTTATAAGAGAGATTGAGGTCGAAAATCTTAGCACCCGGCGTCTTGTTGGGGATGCCGATGGTGATGGCGTTCGGCGGGCTGGAGACCGGACAGCCCGACGTGCAATAGACGAAGGCGTTGTTATATACGCCCGAGCCGATGCCGCGCATTGTGAGGGCGCCCGAGAAGTCGTCGAGCTTGTAGCTGGCCGTGATCATGTACTTCCATTTCGGCGAGAACAGTCCGGCCGTGCCGATCGCGGCGGCGTCGGCCACCACGCCCGCGCCCTCGGTGGTGACGCCGAGACCGATAGTCTTGAGCGACCTTACATAAGTCGCCATGGCCCTGAGCCCGACGGTTCCCCCAAGACTGGAGCTGACCTCATCGAGATTGAAATTGTAGCTGGACTCGAAGTCGATGCCCTGGGCCTGCTGCAACTGGAAATTCGCCGGCACCACGGCCACGAAGTTGATCCGGCCCGCGGAGTCACGCTGGATGAGCGAGCATAAGGTCTGATTGCCGGCCAGACACTGGTCGACATAGTTCTGCGCGCTGAGCGAAACGATCGCGCCGCTGATCTTGATGTTGTAGTAGTCGATCGAGGCGCCGAAGCCGGGGAAGAACGACGGTTGCAGCACCACGCCTAAGCCGGTTTCATCGGCCTTTTCGGGTAGCAAGGCGGGATTGGAGCCGACCCGGGTGACGATGACCGTGGTCACGCCGTTTTCGGTGACGGTTCCGGTGCCGGAGCGGCCGGCGCTGAAGAGATCGCCCAGGTTCGGGGCACGGATGTCGCGGGACTGGGTGGCGCGGAAGGTGATGTCGTCGATCGGCTTCCAACTGCCGCCGATTTTCCAGGTGGTCACGTAGCCGGATGTCGAATAGCTGGTGAAGCGCACCGCGCCGTTGATGTCGAAACTCCGCGCCCAGACCTCGTCCTTGGCCAGCGGAATCACGGTCTCGATGGCGCCTTCGTTGACGCTGTAGCGGCCGTGGCTGGCGGTGTAGTTGGACGCGAAGAAGCCGCGCGCTTGGTCGATGGGCGTAGAGTCGCTGTCGACCGATTCGTAACGGTGCTCCGCGCTCAGCGCCACGGACACCGGGCCGGCCCAGGTGGAGAACGGCTCGCCGGTGGCGCTGACCTGGAACACGTCCTGCGCGAGGGCAATCCACGAATAGGCGGTGCTCGAGATGTAATCGAGCGAGGCCTTGGTGTTCACGCCGATGCCCATCGGGTTGTAAGGCACGCACGGGCGGCCGTAGACGTCGCCGGTGATGACGCGGCAGACAATCTGGCCGGTGTTGGGGTCGACCACGGAGTCGACCGCGCGGTTGTAGTTTGCGGTAATTTCGTCGTTCGGCGTGCGGGTCGACACAAGGGTCGTGCTGCGCGAGTAGGACGCGTCCCAGGTCCAGGTGGTGTCGAAGGCGTCGGATTTGCCTTCGAACCCGGCGACGTAACGGCGGAAAGTGCGTCCATTGAAGGCCGCGTAGGTCGGCTCGTCCGCGTTGGTCGTGCCGAGGGCGAATGAGGTCAGCTTGAGCGCGGTCATCTGCGCCCGGACCGTGGCCGGGATGAACGGATTGTCCGCCTTCACGGTGACGTTGCCGAGATGGAAGAACGGCACGCCCGCCACGACGCGGGCCTTGGTATAGGCCCAGCCGAGTTCGAAGAACGCGTTGACGTTGTCGGTGAGGTCATAGCTCACCCGCGTGAACACGTTCTGGCGGTATAGGCGGAAATCCAGCGACTGGTCGCGGTCGATGCGGGAAACCTGCCAGTCGCCGCCCGACATGATATTGCCGGACACGAGCGATCCGTAATTGAACGTCGCGGGCGCACCGCCGGCCAGGAACTGGGTGCCTTTCAGCGGACCGGAGACGATCAGGCCGCCGCGAGTGGCGGTCGCCAGACCGGCGTTGAGCACCGCGGTGTACTGCGGATTGCTGAGGCTCTGCCCGGCGCCGGTGCCATAGGCGGGGTTCACGATCCAGAGATAGGCGGTTTGGGAAAAGGGACGGTTATTGTGCGCGATGCCGGCCTGGTAGTGATCTTCGGCGCTGAGCAGGACGTGGCCGCGATCGTTGGCGAAGGGCACGCCGGCGGCAAGCGAGATCGCATATTGCTCGTTATCGCCGTGCGTGGTGACGCCGCCCTGAATGTTGCCCTTAATACCGGTGAATTTCTTGTCCAGCACGAAGTTGACCACGCCGGCCAGCGCGTCGGAGCCATAGACCGCCGAAGCGCCGCCGGTGACCACATCGACGCGACTGATCAACCCGTCGGGCATGATGTTGACGTCGACCGCGCTGCCGTTGTTGGAGAACCCGACCAAAGTACCACCGACGACGCGCTTGCCGTCCAGCAGCACCAGGGTGCGGACGGCCTGTAGGCCGCGCAGGTTCAGGTTGCTGACGCCGGCAGTGACGTCGGCAGAGGAGGAATTGGTCGAGGTGGTGCTGCGCGCGAAGGCCGGCAGCCGGTTGACGGCATCGGCGATGTTCTGCGGCGAGATGTCGGTGAGTTGTTCAGCGCCAAGCACGGAGACCGGCGTCGGCGCCTCGTAACCGTCGCGTACGATACGCGTACCGGTCACGACGATTTCCTCGACGCCCGGCGCTTGTGCGGTCTGTGCAGGATCGGCCGCGGCCGTCTGCGTATTTTGGGCTTGCGCCGGACCGGCGCTGATGGCCGCGGCCAGGGCCGCGACGCTCACGGACGCCAGAACGCGGGATTTGACGGCGCAGCCATTCGAACGGCCGCTCACAGTATCGGTGCGAAGCGATGTCATGATGGTGTTCCCCTCGGTTTTTAAGCGGAGGTGGACATTCCCCAACGGCCACCCCAAACCAGGATCATGAACCAGGATAGTTGCATTGCACAATATATTTGTCGCGATGCAACATCAGACCCGCCGCACTATTTTTTGGCGGCGGCCTTCTTATAAGCCTCAGGTGGAACGCGTTTATGTGAAGCCTGCTCATAGGCATAGCCGTAGGACAGCAGCATCGGCTCGGACCACGGCGGGCCCATGAACGAGATGCCCACCGGCAGGCCATCCAGCAGGCCCATGGGCACGGTCAGGTCGGGATAACCGGCAAGGGCCGCGATCTGGCTGGTGGAGGGCGGCGTTGCACCCTTCTCATGCTGCGCAATCGGATGCCCACCGCCGGTATTGTCCGGAACGATGGGATCGGCGGGCCCGCGCGTCAACGACACCAAAGCGCTGACGTTGAACTCCTTGAACGCCCGGTCGAAGCCGTCCGCTTGGGTCATGCGCTTCGCGGTTTGCATGTTATCGATATACGCTTGGTCCTGCCGTCCGGGGGTGGCTTCCGCTGATTCGAACAGGTCCTGGTCGTGGGTGCTTTCGCGCGGATCGCTTTTGTTGAACGCGATCAGGTCAGCGAGGGTGCGGGTCTTGACCTTGTCCGGCGACGTACCCGCGAGGTAAGCCGTCACATCTTCCTTGAAGTCATAGAGCAGGATGGTGCGGTCTTCCTGGCTGATGTCCTGCAGCACGCCTTCCGGAATCTCCACCAACTCCGCGCCCTGAGCTTTCAGAACTTCCAGTGCGGCATCGAACGGCACGCGCGTGGAATCCGAGTAGTCACGTGTGCCGCGCAAAACGCCAATCCGTTTGCCTTTGAGTGAACCGGCATCGAGCGCCTTCACATAGTCGGCCTTGTGCGCGTCCGCGTCTTTCGATGCCGGATCCCCGGCATCCGACCCGGCGAGCACCGTCAGCAGCATGGCCGTGTCGGTAACACTGCGCGCCATGGGACCGGAGGTATCCTGGGTCAGGCTGACGGGCACAATCCCGCGCCGGGAAATCAGCGCGACCGTGGGACGGATTCCGACCACGCCGTTGTAGGACGATGGGCTGATGATCGACCCCGTCGTATCGGTGCCGACGGTGGCCGCCGCCAAACTCGCCGCCGCGGCGATGCCGGGGCCGGAGCTGGAACCGGCGGGAGAACGGGTCAGGTCATAGGGATTTTTGGGACTGCCGCCCACGGTGCTGCCGTTAAAGCCCGAGGTCGTGCGCAGGCCCGCCCACTGGGAGGTGTTGGCCTTGCCGAGGAAGATCGCGCCCGCCGCGCGCAGGCGCCGCGCCACTTCGGAGTCCTTGGCAGGCATATTCTCCGCCAGCGCGAAGGAGCCCGCCGTTGTCGGCATGCCCACCACGTCGATGTTGTCCTTCAGCAGGATCGGCACGCCGTCGAGAGGACCCAGGGTCTTGCCCTCTTTGCGGCGGCGGTCGGAGGCCGCCGCCTGCTCAAGCGCATCGGGCGCGATAAGAATGACCGAACGCAACGCGCCGTCGTAGGTCTTGATGCGTTCGATGTAGGAGGTCGTGACCGCGACCGCCGTGGTCTTGCCGCCCGCCAGGTCGGAGGAGATGCGCGCCAGCGGCGCCTCCTCCACCGCATAGGACTGCGGTCCTTGCGGCTTGGAACAGGCCGCCAGCGGTAGCGCCAGCATCAAAGCGACGGTGATCGCGGACGGCCTGCGCATGTCTCTCTCCCTATTTCGCAGCGACGGCTTTCTTATAGGCTTCCGGCGGCATGCGCTTCTTGGACGCCTGCTCATAAGCGAACCCATAAGCCAGCAAGGTCTGCTCCGACCACGGCATGCCAATGAACGAGATCCCGACGGGCATACCGTCGACGAAACCCGCCGGCACATTAAGGTCCGGATAGCCGGCCAGCGCCGCGGTGCCGCTGCCCGAGGGCGGACGGGAGCCCTTCTCGCGCACCGAGGCCGGATGGCCACCCGCAGCACCTTCATCCGGCGGGATCACGGCCGCCGGGCCGCCGGTGAGCAGCACGAGCGCACTCACGCCGTAATCGCGCATGGCCTTGCCGTAGCCGTCTTCGCCGGCGCGGCGTTTGGCGTATTCCGCAGTCTTGATGAACTCCGGATTGTCGCGGCCGGTGGTAGCTTCTGCGGCTTCGAACAGATCCTGCGTATGGAGCTTTTCATGCTCTTCGGTCTTGTTGAATTCGATCAGGTCCGCGAGGGTGCGCGCCTTCACGGCCGGGGGCGCATCCTTGAGGTAAGCCGCCATGTCCTGCTTGATGTCGTAGATCATGATCGTGCGCTGCTCCTGGGACAGGTCCTCGAACAGATCGAGGGGGATGTCCACCAGCTCAGCACCCTGAGCCTTGAGCACTTCGACCGCGGCGTCGAAGACCGGCTTGGTGGTGTCCGAGTAGCCCGAGAAGCCCCGGATGACGCCGAGCTTCTTGCCCTTCAGCGCGTCGGTGGAGAGGCCCTTGGTGTAGTCGGCGGCTTTGTTGGCGTCGGCATCCTTCGAGGCCGGGTCGGCGGGGTCTGAGCCGGCCATGGCCGAGAGCATCATGGCCACGTCGGTCACGCTGCGGCCCATGGGACCGGAGGTGTCCTGGAACGAGCTCACCGGGATGATGCCGTGGCGGGAGATCAGCGCCACCGTCGGGCGCATGCCGACGATGCCGTTGACGTTGGACGGAGCGATCACGGATCCGGTTGTGTCGGTGCCCACGGCGGCGGCGGAGAGACTGGCAGCCGCAGCGATGCCCGAGCCCGAGCTGGAGCCGGCCGGCGATTTGGTGAGGTCATAGGGATTCTTCGGGCTGCCGCCGACGGTGGAGCCATTGAAGCCCATGGACGTGCGCAAGCCTGCCCATTGCGAGGTGTTGGCCTTGCCGAGGAACACCACACCGGCGGCGCGCAGGCGCCGCGCCACTTCGGAATCCTTCGCCGGCATATTTTCAGTGAGCGCGTAGGAACCGCCGGTGGTCACCATGCCGGCGACGTCGATGTTGTCTTTGATCAGAACCGGAATGCCGTCGAGCGGTCCCAGGGCCTTTCCGTCCTTGCGGCGCTTATCGGCGGCGGCGGCCTGGTCCAGCGCGTTGGGCGCCACCAGAATCACGGCGTTCAAGGCGCCGTTGTAGGTCTTGATGCGGTCGATATAGGCGGAGGTCACCGCGACCGATGTGGTCTTGCCGGCGGCGAGGTCGGCGGAAATCTGCGACAGCGGCGCTTCCTCGACGGCATATGGCTTCGCGGTTTCGGTCTTGGAACAGCTCGCGAGGAGCAGAGCGGACGCCAGAGCGCCATATATCAACGGACGGTTCAGCATTGTCTTATTTCCCCATGCGATTGGTTCTAAAGCGCCTCGATGTCTGTCCAGTAGCGTAGCGCTTCTCCGCCGCGGTTGGTTACAGAAAGTGCGGCGCGCGCAGCGATTTTTTGCGCATAAAAAAGGGGCCGGGAGATATCTCCCGGCCCCTTTTCCGTCACTCGTAGCTTTTTAGTACTTGAAGCGGATACCGGCGCGGAAGCGGCGGCCGATACGGTCGAACTCGGAGTTGCCCTGGCCGGCGTAGTAGCCGTTGTTGACCGAGGCCGCGATCAACGGCGGATCGGTGTCGAACAGGTTCTGGACCACGAAGTACACTTCGGTCGTGTTTTCGAGGAGCTTGTAGCCCAGGTTCAGGTCGAACAGCTTCTGGCCGGGGGTCTTGTTCGCGAAGCTTACGGTCGGCGCCACGGGGGAGGACGTCGGGCAGCCCGAGGTGCAGGTGATAAAGGCGTTGTTGTAGACGCCCGCACCCGTGCCGCGCATGGTGATCGCACCCGAGAACGCGTCGAGCTTGTAGCTCGCCGAGATCATGTACTTCCATTTGGGTGCGAACAGGCCGACGGTGCCGACACCGGCGCTGTCGGCGGTGACGCCTGCGCCTTCCGTGATGACGCCGAGACCGACGGTCCTCAGCGACTTCACGTAGTTGGCCATACCGCGCAAGGTCAGCGAACCGTTCATGCTGTCGCTGATCTCATCGAGGTTCAGGTTGTAGCTGGCTTCGAAGTCGATGCCCTTGGCCTGCTGGACCTGGAAGTTGGCGGCCTGCACGGCGACGAAATTGATCACGCCGGCCGAGTCACGCTGGATGAACGAGCACAGCGACTGGTTACCGGCCAAGCACTGGTTGACGTAATCCTGCGCGGCGAGCGCCACGATCGCGCCGTTGATCTTGATGTTGTAGTAGTCGACCGAGGCGCCGAAGCCCGGGAAGAACTGCGGCTGCAGCACGATGCCGAGGCCCGTGGTGTCGGCCTTTTCCGGTTGCAGATTTGGGTTGCCGCCGAGACGCGTGACGATGACCGAGGTACGGCCGTTCTCGGTGACCGTTCCGGTGCCGGAGCGCCCGGCGCTGAACAGATCGCCCAGGTTCGGCGCGCGGATGTCGCGGGACTGGGTGGCGCGGAAGGTGATGTCGTCGATCGGCTTCCAGCTACCGCCGACCTTCCAGGTGGTGACGAAGCCGGAGGTCGAATAGCTGGTGAAACGCACAGCGGCGTTCAGATCGAAGGAGCGGGCCCAGACCGCGTCCTTGGCCAACGGAATAACGGTTTCGATGGCGCCTTCGTTGACGCTGTAGCGGCCGTGGCTGGCGGTGTAGTTGGAGGCGAAGAAGCCGCGCGCCTGGTCGATCGGTGTGGAGTCCGAGTCCGCCGATTCATATCGGTGGGTGGCGTTGAGCGCCAAGGACACCGGGCCGGCCCAGGTGGAGAACGGCTCGCCCGTGGTGTTAATTTCGAACACGTCCTGCGCGAGGGCGATCCACGAATAGGCGGTGCTCGAAATGTAGTCGAGCGAAGCCTTGGTGTTCACGCCGATGCCCATGACATTGTACGGCACGCAAGGACGGCCGTAGACGTCGCCGGTGATGACGCGGCAGACGATCTGTCCCGTGTTGGGATCCACCACTGCATCGTTGGCGCGGCTGTAATTGGCGGTGATTTCGTCGTTCGGAGTGCGGGTCGACACATGGGTGGTGCTGCGCGCGTAGGACGCATCCCAGCTCCAGGTGGTGTCGAAAGCGTCGGTCTTGCCTTCGAAGCCCGCGACGTAACGGCGGAAGGTGCGGCCGTTGAACGCGGCGTAGAACGGCTCGTCGGCGTTGGTGGTGCCCAAGGTGAACTGGGTGAGCTTAAGCGCGGTCATCTGCGCCCGGATGGTCGCCGGGATGAAGGCGTTGTCGGCCTTCACGGTGACGTTGCCGAGGTGGAAGAACGGCACGCCGGCGATGACGCGCGATTTGGTGTAGGCCCAGCCGAGTTCGAAGTAAGCGTTCACGTTGTCGGTCAGGTCATAGCTCATGCGCGTGTAGAGGTTCTGGCGGTGCTGCCTGAATTCCGGCGAGGAATCCAAATCGATACGCGACACCTGATAGTCGCCGCCGGACATGACGTTACCGGACACGAGCGTGCCGTAGTTGAAGGTCGCGGGCGCGCCGCCGGCCAGGAACATGGTGCCCTTGAGCGGTCCGGAGGTGATCAGGCCGCCGCGGGTGGCGGTGGCGAGGCCGGTGTTGAACGCCGTGATGTACTGCGGCTGACCGTTGGTGGCGGTATAGGCCGGGTTGGTCATCATGGTGTAAGGGGTCGTGGCCCACGCACGGTTGTTGTGCGGGATGCCGGCCTGGTAGCGCTGTTCGCCGCTGAGCAGGAAGTGGCCGCGGTCGTTGGCGAAGGGAATGCCGGTGGTCAGGGTGATGGCGTACTGCTCGCCGTCGCCGTGGGTGGTGACACCGCCCTGGAAATTGCCCTTAAGGCCGGTGAATTTCTTGTCGAGCACGAAGTTGACGACGCCGGCGAGGGCGTCAGAGCCGTACACGGCCGAGGCGCCGCCGGTGACAACGTCGATGCGCGAGATCAGCGCGTCGGGCATGACGCTGGTGTCGACCGCGCTGCCGTTGTTGTTGAAGCCGACGAGTGTGCCGCCGACCACGCGCTTGCCGTCGAGCAGCACCAGGGTGCGCACCGGCTGCAGGCCGCGCAGGTTGAGGTTGCTCACGCCCGCGGTCACGTCATTGGGCGAGGAGTTGGTGAGCTGCGTGGAGCGCGCGAACGCGGGCAGCTGGTTGATGGCGTCCGACATGCTGGCGGGCGCGATGTTGGTCAGTTCGGCGGCGCCGAGCACGGACACCGGCGTCGGGGCTTCGTAGCCGTCGCGCACGATGCGCGAACCGGTGACGACGATTTCCTCGACCCCAGCGGCCGCGGCGGTCTGCGGCTCAGCGGCCTGGGCGGTGGTGGCCGCGATCGGCATGGTCGCCATCAGCGCCGCGACGCTGACGGATGTCAGGACGCGGTTCTTGGTCGAATTCTGCGTGCTAAAAATCATGTTTGTATTCCCCTCGGGTTGATATGGGAGGTGGTGGTCCCCGCCACCGGGCCCTCGTTTTCCGTCACTCACTTCGCGGGAAGGCTTTTCCGGCCCCCGCGCCTCCAACATTCCTCAAAACTTTAGGTCTTCGTTCGCCGTTAGCGGTCGGTACGTCCGCACTCGTCCGCTGCGGCGCAAATGGCGCGCGATTACGGAGTGGCAATCCTGGTCTGTAACATCCACATCCCCTGATAGCGGCGTCCCCCGCGTGACACCGGCGCCCGGCGTTGCCGTCGGCGCATTAGCCAATCGAGTGGTCAGGCAATCAGTGACAATGCACCGCACCCAAATGGTTGCGGTGCAATGCCGGATCATCCGACTTAACCCCGTGTGATTTCAACTAGAAAACTTCATGCACCTGTGATGGACACCGCCATATTCCTCATGATTTTGCGGGCAGTGACATTTGAGCCGCAGGTGCGAACAGCCGCCCGCAACCGCGAAAACGCGCCCTCCATCTCGCAAGCGCCGTAGCTGCGCCGCCGCGAAAAACCCGCCTGTACGACATAATATTTCAAATCGGGGAAGGATTTGTCCAATTTCTTAGAGCGTGAGCCCTCTGGGCTTTCCGATTGCAGCGCCTGATGCACCGCCACGCCTATAGAAAAAGGGCCGGTGCTTGCGCACCGGCCCCGGCTTTCGTCCTGTCGCGCCGAACTCAGCGGGCGATGTCGTCCTGTTTGGCCGGCTTGGCGGTGGCCACGCTGGTCGGCGGGTGCATGATGAACACCTGCTGGAACTTCACCTCCCAGGCGGTGGAGATGGCGGTCATCTCGCCGGTCTTGGGATCGGGATAGCCGTCGGCGTTTTTCCGGAACAGGCGGTATTCGGACGGTAGGGATTCCTGGCCGTAGCTGCGGAAGTGGGTGGCCCAGTTCTGGCCCAGCAGATTGTACAGGCGCTCCACATCCACATAGCCGCCCATCAGGCCCTCGGCGCCTTCGGGACTAAGCTTCAATTGGACGCGCCAGGCGTGGATGAACTGCTTGGCGACCCCGCGGGCCAATGTTTCCGGCAGGAACACATCGGTAGGTTCGGTGGTCAGCACGCCGTCCACGATCTTGCCCTTGATGTGTTGGATGAACTCCTTGCCCCAACGGTGGTCGGCGCGCTGGCTGCCGCCGGGGATATGTTCGCCGGCGGAATCCAGCAGTAGCGGATCCAGGCCGCGATAAACCGAAACCGTCACGTCGCTATCGTTGGCGAGACTCTCCACATCGGTCAACTCCAATAGGGTCCGGTTGAAGTCGAACTGCTGCATGTAGCTTTCGGTGAAATGGCGATACGACCCGTCCGGGCCGCGGTAGCTCGCCACGCAACCGACCGAACGGTACATCTGGTTATCGATGCCCTTCTCGCCGGTCGGGCTAGTGTAGTCGTTGGGGCCGACCTTGCCGTCGAGGTTCAGGCCGATGGCGGTCTTACCCTGGGCCTCGTAGAACGGCAGCTTCTCCTTTTCGAGTGACGGGTTCCAAATTTCCCCTTCGCGTTCGAGCTGGGTTTCCAGGAGCGTGCGCGACGTCCCATCGCGGGGATAGAGCTTGTCGAACTGCTCGCGCGGCCCGTCGTTCAGGCCGTTGGGGCATTCCGCCTTGCCGTCCGCGGTCTGGTAGATTGCGACCGCCTTGTTGACCATGGTGTAGCCGATCTTGTGGTCGGCAAGCGCGGCATCATCGGCCGCGGCCCCATCGGCGCCCGCGGTCATGGCGACCAGCGCGATCACCGCGGTTGTGGACCGCCACGTCTTTGCCGACACAAAACCCGTCATAGCTATCTCCTTTAGTAAATTGTCGTTGTTCACGATCAAATCGAGTTACGGCCGAAGTCGTCGCGCAGCCAGAAGGCCTTGTAGCCGTTGCGAATGCCGCTGAACTCGCCCCAGGCGTCGCATTCCACATCGCCGGGCTTCTTGTCGCGGCCGCAAAGGTAGACCGGCCGGTCGCGGTAGGCCCACACATGCAGCGCTCCCGCGTCGCCCGGCTGGGCCCGCTTGCCGGTCTTGGGATCAATGTCCATGACACTCCAGATGCGGCTATCGCTCTTGGCGTCCTTGGCGGCGATCACATAAGGGAACTGCTGCAGGCAGCGCTGCCAGTCGCCCTTGCCGCAGATCATGAAGCGATAGGCTTGGGGTGCGGCAGGATGATTGCAGGACTGCTGGTCCGGCGCGTCGTCATTGCAATTGTAGATGTAGATCGTGCGTCCTTGGGCATCGGCCAGCACCTGGCCGGAGACCATGTCCTGCACCGTAAAGCCCTTGGGCGGATTGGGTGCGAGCTGGGTGTAGACATTGTGCCATCCCGGCACATCACCGCCCTGCTGACTGGGGGTCTTCTCATCGAGCACATGGGTGTAGACCGGACGCTTGCGGAACGCCCATTGCTTCACGCCCGGCGAACGCTCGACGGTCGACCATTCGCCTTGGGGCTGGACACGGTCGGGCGCCAGGATCGGCGCCCATTCCCGGGCGCAGGCGTTCGTGCAGTTGGAATTGCCGTCGGCGTCCTTGTCCCACTGATAGACCGAGCGGCCTTCAACGGTAGTCAGGAGGCGGCCGCGGTGGAACGGGCGAATGCGGAACTGCTTGGGCATGGCGGTGGGCGGTCCCACCGGTTCGCGCATGGCGCCTTCGGCGTCGCCGGCGAGGCCGCCGTCGGGGCCCCGCGGGCTGAGGGACGACCCGCCCACAACGTCGCCAATCTGTTTGTCCAGCACCGAGGTATAAAGGGCCAGGCCTTCATAGGCCCACTGCTTCTTGCCGTCGGTGCGATCCACGATGGTCCACTTGCCCACGGGCTTGGCGTCGGCGGCGGCGTAGGCCGGGGGCCAGAGTTGTACGCAGGTTGGCCGCGTTTCCACTTCCGGCAAGGTCATGCCGCCCGGATAGGGGCTCATGAGGCCGGCGTTAGTGGTGTATTTGGTGTCGGTGCAGGTAGGCTTACCCTTCTGCTCGCCGGCGGGACCGTTGCGCAGATCGCGCAAAGGCCAATTGTACAATGTCTTGCCCTTGGCATCGGCAAATACCGGGCCTTCAAACTCGGCCACGACCACCTGGAACCCCGCGGGCATGTCCTCGCGGACATAATCTTCGGTCAAGGCCTGCTTGGTGGTTTTGGTATCCGCCTGCACGACTGCGGCGGCCCCGATCGAGGCTGCGATGGCAACGGCACTGACTAGTGATTTTAGATAACGCATAGCGCTCACTCTCCGGAGAATTAGACCAGAAGCTCGCCGAGCTCTTTGTTGGTCTGGTTGCTCTTGGTGCCCCAGGAGGGAATGTCGAGACCCATGACCTTCATGCCGGTGAAGCCGAGGCGGCTCGCCTGGGCGCCCTTGCAGTCGATGTGCAGTCCGGTCTTGAGCTTGCCGCCCGCGCGGCCCGCGGTGAACGCCGGCATCTCTTCCAGCGAGTGGACGCGCGCGTTGCTGACGTCGCTGTTGGCCATGATGAAGACGTTGTCGAGCAGAGTGCCGTCGCCTTCCTTCACTTTGGTGAAGGCTTCGACGAAGTACGCCCAGCTTTCCATGGACCGCCGGACGAACCACGAAGCGTTGGGCTGATACCCCAGCGCTTCGTCGCGCGGCTCTTCGTGGGTGCAGGTGTGGTGTGGCTTGTCGTAGCCGGCCTTGGTGGTGTTCGAGAACGGATTGGCCAGCATCATGTTGAACACGCGGGTCTGATCGCAGGCCAGCGCCATCACCATCAGATCGGTCATCATGTTGTGGCGCTGCTGCACCAGCACCGAGTCATTGCCGGTCTTGGCCTCTTCCTTGGGCGCCTTCACTGGATGGCAGGCCGCCAAGGGCTCCGGCTTGGTGAGCTGGCGGTCGAACTGCGTTTCCAACTGACGCAGGCCGCTGAAGTACTGATCGAGGCGCTGCTTGTCTTCGGCGCCCACGACCTTGTTGAGGTCCTTGATCTGCTCCATCACCGGCGACAACGCGCTCTTGCGCATCATGATGCGCGGATTGGGCGTGAACGTCGGGGCGTTGGGATCCTGGAAGTCGGGACCAAACAGGCGGGTGTAGAAGTTCACCGGCGAGAATTCGGGTGAATTGGGCGTATTGGCATTCTCGTAGCTGATGATTGAGCGCACGTCGCCGGTGGCGGTGGCGGTCAGGCTCTTGAACCGCGTGGAGCGGCCGAGCTGGTTGGCGACCGTGGTGTCGATGCTCTCGGACGGCGCCTGCAGGTTGGCCGACGGCGAGATGCCGGTGCGGTACACGACCCAACCGGTGTAATGGCAAAAGAAGTTGCCGTCGCGGTAGGCGGTCATGTTGGTGAGCAAGTTGATATGGCTCTGCACGTTCTTGAGCGATGCGATTTCCTCCGGCAGCTCGTACTTGGCGCCGGTCTGCTTTGGCACGAACACCGACTTGCTCATGCCCAGCGCCCAGAACCAGGTGCCGAAGCGCACCGGGAGCTTTTCGCCCGACGCCAACGCGTTGCCGTTGCCGTTGAGGAAGATGTTGAGGAACGGCAACCCAACGGTCACGGCGCCTCCGTTGAGCACACCCCGGAGCACGCGGCGTCTGGTGATTTCGGTCATGGCGGTGATCTCCTTAATTCGCGCTGGCGGCCGTGGCGGCCGGCGCCGGCGTTTCGTTGATGCGTGAGAAGGCGTTGCTCAAGGTGATGGTGCGCAAGAGGTCGGGCAGCTTGTAGCCCTGCTCCGCGAAGCGCGCGTTGATGTAGTCGAGCTTGTCCTTGTCGTCCGCCTTGGCGGATCCGCCGGTGCCGTAGCTGTAGGCGCGCTTCACCAGGCAAGAGGTCAATGCCGGATGGTCATGCAGAACCTGGCCGAGGCCGACCACGTCTTTAAAGGCCTTCCCGTCCAAGGAGCCGCTGGCATCGATGGGCGCACCCTTTTCGGTGTCGCGGTAACGACCGATAGCGTCGAAGTTCTCAAGCGCCAGGCCCATGGGGTCCATGATCTTGTGGCAGCCGGCGCAGGCCGGGTTCTTCTGGTGGATATTGATGCGCTCGCGCGCGGTCTTGATCGGCGAGTTGGGGTTTTCCACCGCGGAGAAGTCCACGTTGGGCGGCGGCGGCGGCACCGGCTGGCACAACAGGATCTCGCGCAGCGCCTTGCCGCGGAGTGTCGGCGACGACCGGCCGGGATGCGAATGCACCGACAGGAAGCTGATCTGGGTCAGGATGCCGGCGCGCGGGGCGCCCTCCGGAAATTCATAGGGCGTCCAGGTCGGCGGCGCCGGCAAACGGTACTGGGCCGCCAGCGACGGCGAAATGAATGTGTCGCGGGTGGTGAACAGGTCGCGGTAATCGCCGTTCTTGGTGATCAGGTGGTCGATCACGGTGCGCAGTGTCTCCTCGCGCGCGTCCTGGGCCGTGACGCCGGTGAAGGACGGATAGATCTTCGGATCCTTGGCCAGCGTGCTGAAATCGTCGAAGGCGAACATGTCATCGAAGAAGGCGCGCATGCCGGTCTCGAGACGCGGGCTGGCCAGCATCATGTTGACGACCCGCGCGCGGCCCTTCGGCGTCAGGATTTCCCCGCTCTCGGCGGCCTTCAGCACCGCGTCGTCGGGGCCGGCGTTCCACAGGAACAGCGAGAGCCTCGTTGCCAGCGAATAAGCGTCGAGGCGCTGCTGGCCAGGATGCTGCGGGTCACTCTCGCTGCGCTCGGCCACGAAGATGACTTTCGGGCTCACCAACATTGCTTCGAGAGCGATGGCGAGGCCTGCGTAAAAATCCTGGAGCTTGTCGGCGGACGCCGACGCGGTCTCGACAAAGGCCGCGAGTTCAGCTTGCGGCAACGGCTTCCGGCTCAGCAGCCGGCCGGTGTACGCCAGGAATTGTTGGGCGCAGGCGCGGTCCGCGGCTTTCTCGGACGCCGGCTTGCAGGTCATCAAGTAGCCGCGCCGCTCGCGGTTTGTGATCAGGCCCGCAACGGTGACCGCGGCTTTCTGATAGAGCTCGAGCTGCGCGCCGCTGACGCCGGCGCGGGCGGTGCCCAAAGCCAGTAAACCGTCGTAGCGCTGCGCCGGCGGGAAATGCGGCTCGGTTTTGACGTCAGGCCCGAACACATGGGCGAGCGTGTTGAGGTACTGGGCTTCGCTCAGCACCCGCAGGCGCTTTTCGGAGCCATCGTTCGCGGGTTCGGGCGTGGACGCCACTTTGGGCGCGGCACCTTGATCTTTTCCGATTGGCGCCGAACAGCTCACCAGCGCCAGCGCCGCAACCAGACACACCGCAGGCCCGGCCTTAACAATTCCCGCTTTAGCAAATACAGCCAATTTTACTCTCCCAATACCGCACCCGGCGCTGCTCTTCCCGTGGCGCCGACGCCCTATAATCATACTTTAAAATCACACCAAAAAGCACCGGCAAGGGGGTTCCTTTCCAGCACTTTCCGGCGAGCTAGACCGCTTCGCTTTTTGCTTAAGTCTTGATTTTGTTATTTTTATTACCGCTACCGCGCGATGTCGGTCTTGGCTGGTTTGCCGGCGATCGTCTGGGGTGCATCGGGATGCATGATCAGCGCCTGGGCGAAACGCACCTCCCAGGCCGTCGAGATGGCGGTGTTTTTCCCGGACGCATCCGGATAGCCATCCGCGAGCCGCACCATTGCCCGGTACTGGGAGGGCAGCGGCTCTGCGCCGTAGCTCCGGTGATGGGTGGACCATTGCTGCGGCAGGTTGTGGTACCAGCGCTCAACGTCGAGATAGCCCGCCATGAGCCCACTGGCGCCTTCGGGCGAGAGCTTCAGCCGCGCCTGCCAGGCATGTACCGACTGATAGGGAAATCCGCGCTGCTGTGATTCCGGGAATGTGATGTCGGCCGGCGCCGTGGTCAGCACACCGTCCTTGATCTTGCCGGGCATGGAATAGATGAATTCCTTGCCCCGGTTCAGATCCACACGCTGTGTGCCGCCGGAGGTGAAGTTGCCGGCCGCGTCGGTGGTCAGTCCGTCGAGGCCGCGGTAGATCGTCACCGTCACGTCGTCATCGTCGGCAAGGCTGTCCACGTTGGTCAGCTCGAAGAGCCAACGGTTGTAGTTGAACTTTTGCATGTAGCTTTCGATGAAGTGCCGGGCCGAGCCGTCGGGTCCCCGGTAGTTCTCGGTGCAGCCGACCACGCGGTACATCTGGTTATCGATGCCCTTTTCACCGTCCGGGCCGGTGAAATCATTAGGCCCGACTTTGCCGTCGAGATTGAGACCGAGGGCGGTCTTGCCCTGGGCCTCGCGGAAGAACACCCGCGGCTCCGGCCCGGTGCCCGGAAAGTGGATCTCGGCTTCGTATTGAAGCTGGGTTTCGGCGTATTTATTGGTCACACCCTCGAACAGCTCTTTGAACTGTTCGCGCGGGCCGTGATTGAATCCCTGGGGACATTCGGTTTTCCCATCGGCCGATTGCCAGGTGGCGAAGGCCTTGTTGATCAAGACATACCCAATCGTACGGTCCTTGAGCAGATCGTCCGCATGGGCCGCGCCCGAGACCAGGACTGCGGCGGCGGCGGCGGCGGCGGCGATCAATATGCTGTTGTGCTTCATGTGAATAATTCCCGATTTAGCCGTGATATCCGCCGAAGTCGTCCCGGACCCAGAACGCCTTGAACCCGTTGCGCAAGCCGAACAGCTCGCCCCAGGAATCGCATTCGATATCGCCGGGCTTCTTGTCGCGCGCGCAGGTGTAAACTGGCCGGTCCCGGTAGGCCCAGACATGCAGCGCGCCCGGATCATTCGGCGCCGCCTTCTTGCCTGTTGTGGGATTGATGTCCATGACGCTCCAGATGCGTGTGTCGCTCTTGGCGTCATTCGCTGCAATCACATAAGGGAACATCTTGTTGCACAGCGCCGGGTCATTCTTGCCGCAGACTGCGAGGCGGTAGACCTGCGGCTGGGTGGGATGGTCGCAGGCCAGTTGATCCACCGCGTCGTCATTGCAGCGGTAGATATAGACCGTGCGCCCTTCCGGATCCGCCAGCACGTCGCCCTCGCGGTTGCCGTGCACGGTCCAGCCTTTGGGCGCCGGCGGCGCCTTCTGGGTGAAGACATTGTGCCAGCCCGGCACATCGCTGCCTTGGCGTGAATGGGGGATGGAATCGAGGATGTGCGTATAGATCGGCTTTTTGCGGAAGGTCCACTGCTTGATCCCCGGCGAACTCTCGATAATCGCCCATTCACCTTGGGGCTTCACGCCTTCGGGCGCCAGGACCGGCGCCCACTCCCGCAGGCAGGCGGCGTCGCAATTGGACTTGGTGGCAGTGTCTTTGTCGAACACATAGACCGAGCGGTCGTTGGCCGCGGTGGTGAGCAGGCGGCCGGCAGAGATCTGATTGATGGCGAATTGCGGCGGGATCGCCGGCGGCGGACCAGCAGGAATGCGCAACACACCGGTCTCGCGGCCGTCACCACCGGTACGCCACCACTTGGTGCCGCCGCGTACGTCGCCGGGAAGCTCATCCAAAGCCGAGCTATAGAGCGCATACCCTTCGTAAGCCCATTGCTTGCGGCCGTCCTTGCGGTCGACGACGGTAAAGTTCCCGACCGCTTTTGAATCGGCGCTGGCGTAGACCGGCGGCCAATACTGGATGCAACTCGGGCGGTTTTCGACGTCCGGCAGTTCCAGCCCGGGCGGGTAAGGGCTTTGCAGGCCCGAGCTTACGCGCTGGTGGGTATCGTCGCAGGTCGGTGTGTTCTTGCGTTCGCCCAGGTCGCCGTTGCGCACGGCGTTCAGCGGCCAGGTATAGAGCGTCTTGCCCTTGGCGTCGGCGAACACCGGGCCTTCGAGCTCGGCGATGATCACCTGGAAGCCCGGCGGCATCGGCTCGTGAATGTAATCTTCAACCGGCTCCTTGGCGATGCGTTGCGCCTGCGCCACGCCGCCCATGAGGGCGGCAACGGCGACCAGGCCAATGAGTCCGCGCAGATGTTTCATCACCATCTCCCTTAAGCGAGAATCTCGCCCACTTCCTTGCTGGTCTGGTTGCTCTTGGTGCCCCAGGAATTGATGTCGAGGCCCATGACCTTCATGACCGTGTAGCTCAGCGCCGTGCCCTGCCCGCCTTTACCGTCGATATGCATGCCGGTCTTGACCTTGCCGCCGGCCCGCCCCGCCGTGAAGGCCGGCATTTCATCGAGCGAATGAATCCGCGCGTAGCTGACATCGGTATTGGCCATGATCAGCACGTTGTCGAGCAGCGTGCCGCCGCCTTCCTTGACCTTGGCAAAGGCTTCGACGAAGTAGGCCCAGTTCTCAATGGAGCGCTTGGTGAACCATGAGGCATTGGGTTGGTAGCCCAGCTTCTCGTCCACCGGCTCTTCATGGGTGCAGGTGTGATGGGGTTTCTCGTAGCCTTGCTTGGTCTGATTGGAGTCCGACTTGGACATGCTCATATTGAAGACGCGGGTTTGGTCGCAGGCGACCGCCATGACCATCAAGTCGGTCATGAGCTTGTGGCGGGTGTTCACCAACACGCTATCGGTGCCAGGCACCGGCTCGTCTTTCTGCGCCTTGGGCGCCACACAGGCAGCGCGCGGCTCGGGTTTCGTGAGTTGATGATCGAACTGCTGCTCAAGGTGACGCAGACCGGTGAAATACTGATCCAGCCGCGCCTTGTCCTCGGCGCCGACCTTGCCGTTGAGCACCTTGATCCGCTCCATCACCGGCGACAGGGCGCTTTTACGCACCATCACCCGGGGGTTGGGCGTGAATGTCGGTGCGTTGGGATCCTGGAAATCCGGTCCGAACAGCCGGGTGTAGAAATTGATCGGCGAAAATTCCGGCGTATTAGGCGTGGTGGCGTTCTCATAGGAAATCACATTGCGCACATCGCCCGTGGCCGTGGCAGTCAGGCTCTTGAAGCGCGTGGTGCGGCCGATCTTGTTGGCGATGGTGACGTCGAGGGATTCCGCCAGCGGCTGCGAGCCCACTACGGGCGCACTTCCGGTCCTGAGCGCCACCCATCCGGTGTAATGGCAGAAGAAGTTGCCGTCGCGATAAGCCGTGAGTCCCGTGTGAACGTTGACGTGGTCCTTGACGGCCTTCAGAGCCTCTAGTTCCTCGGTCAACTCATAGCCGCGGCCCGTCTGCTTGGGCACGAAGATCTTCTTGGACATGCCGCAGCCCCAGAACCAGGTGCCGAACCGCACCGGCATGGGCTCACCGCTGGCGAGCGCATCTCCGGTGCCGTTGAGGAAACAGTTCAGCAGCGGCAGGGCAACCGTCACGGCGCTCCCGTTCAGCACGCCGCGCAGGACACGACGCCTATCAAGACCGTACATATCGAGATCGCCCATGGCGTTCTCCTCCCTAATGCGAAGCCGCAGCGGCGGCCGGAGCCGGCGGTGCAATGACGTGAGAGAAAGCGTTGCTCAAAGCAATGGTCCGCAGCAGTCCCGGCAGGGTGTAGCCGACGGCGGCAAAGCGCGCGTTGAAGTACTCCAGCTTGTCCTTGTCGGCCGCCGTCGAAGGGCCGCCTGAGCCATAGGCATAGGCGCGTTTCACCAGGCAGGCCGTGAGCGCCGGATGATCGTGCAGCACCTTTCCAAGGCCCGCCACGTCCTTGAAGGATTTGCCGTCCAGGGTGCCGCTGACGTCAATGGGCGCGCCGCGCTCGGTGTCGCGGTAGCGGCCGACGCCATCGAAGTTCTCAAGCGCGAGGCCCATGGGGTCCATGATCTTGTGGCAGCCCGCGCAGGCCGGATTCTTCTGGTGGAAGTTGATGCGCTCGCGCACCGTCTTGAACGGCGACTTGGGGTCTTCGACCGCCGAGAAATCCACGTTGGGCGGCGGCGGCGGCACCGGTTGGCACAGCAGGATTTCACGCATGGCCTTGCCCCGGAGCGTCGGCGAGGACCGG
>CANISR010000040.1 GCA_947470105.1 Fidelibacterota bacterium
AGGTAATCGATCGCCTTGGAGGCTTCGATGCCGTCCCAGTACGGCAGAACGTGGATGCCGACGAAGTCCGCGGCCTGGGCGACCTTGTCCATGCCCGCGCGTTCGGTCCAGGTGGGCCACACTTCAGCGGTGCCCACTTCGATACGCTTGTTGGTGACCGCGCGCTTGACGCGCTTGATATAGCCCGCGACCTGTTCCGGCGTGAGTTCGCCGCGCACGCCGATGGCTTCGTTGCCCACGAACACCCGGTCGATCACTTGCGGATTGTCGTTGATCGCCTTGATGCCTTTGGCGATCTCGGCGTCGTTGGCGGCCTCGTCGCTGCTCAGCCACAGGCCGAGGGACACCTTCATCCCCATTTCCTTGGCGATATAGGGGACGCGGTCCTGATTGTAGCCGACAGTGTAAGTGCGCACCCGCTTGGTGACCTTGGAGAGCTTCTCCAGATCGTCGCGGAGCATGGCGTCTGTGACGCGCTCGTCCTTGTCGGACTCGGTGTAGAGGTGCGAGGGGCTGTACGCGATGCCCTTGAACTGACCCTTCCAGTCCGGCGCATCGAGGGGGCGGTCGAAGGCCGCCCACAGCGCCACTGAACCCAGGGAGACCAGCAAGAGCGCGATCAGGATTCTCATTTTGGTGTTTACAGCTTTCACTGCTCGTTCGGTGTTGCGGCCGTCCAGGCTCTTAATTTTTGGCGCTCTCATCATGTTGCGCCGCCGCAGGACCCCTGGGTCGCACCTGCACGCGAGCTACATGTGGAGGGTAATCATGGCGGGAAAATGGACGCTCTCAACGCAAGCCGGGCGACCCCTGATTTGGACTGCCCAACCCCCCGGTCCCAGCAGTCCTAAGAAAAAACCGGGACGAACCCGTCCCGGCCATTTCTGCGGTGCATTATATCAGAGCGCCCGGGACCGGAGAAGGTCCCGGAAGTGATTGAAATCAAATAATCATGGGCGCCTACTGCAGCGCCCGGCGGACGGCCGATTCGCGGATCCCGCCGGGTAACAGATGGGATGTTTTGTTACATTTCACACAACTAAATTGCTGGCATGGCACCGCTGTCCGGAAAGATTAAGAACCTGTGCCTACCGTGTCTGAGGCCTCGTCGGGCGGCCTTTCCGCGAATCGGGCGCCCGACTCCGCCCGAATTGATGTCCGCATGCCCGGCGCCCCCGGGCAGCGGTTTTTTGCTGCACTGCCCCAAGGACCGGTCTATGTGCTCGCCTGAATGTTGAGTTACCAGCACAGCTACCACGCAGGCGGGCCCGCGGATGTGCATAAGCATGTCGCACTCACACTGCTGCTGACGCACCTCACCGCCAAGGCCAAACCGGCCAGCGTGATCGATCTCTATGCCGGCAACGGCGTCTATGCCCTCACCGCCGCCGCCGCACAGAAGACCGGCGAGTACCACGACGGAATCGCCAAGCTCTGGGCCGTCCAGAACCCGCCGGCGGCGCTCGGCGCTTATCTCCGTGTGGTCAAACACCTCAATCCGGGCGAGCTCAGCTTGTATCCCGGTTCGCCGGATATCGCGCGGCAGATGCTGCGCCCCGACGACCGCCTGATTCTCAATGAACTTCACCCGACATCGTTCACGGCGCTCAAGGGGTGGGTCGGTCACGACGACCGCATCGCCGTGCACAAGCGCGATGGGTTAGAGGCGCTGTTGGCGCTGGTGCCGCCGCAGGTCAGGCGCGGCCTCGCGTTGATCGATCCCAGCTTCGAAATGAAGACCGACTACACCGAGATTCCGGTGCGCCTCGCGACGGCGGTGGAGAAATGGCGCGAGGGTATTTTCATGATCTGGTACCCGGTGCTGGCCGACGCGCGCCACAAACCGCTGCTGACCGGAATCGCCGCCATCGCGAGCCCCAGTTTCTGCGCGGAACTCACGCTGCCAAAACCTTCCTCGGAAAAAGGTCTTCGGGGCACCGGCATCGTCGTCGTCAATCCCCCGTGGAAATTCGACGCAGAGATGCTTGAGGCCGGCGACGCCGTCGCCAAAATCCTCGGCGGTAAACACTTCACGCGCTGGCTGCGCGAACCTACTTAAGTCCCGCGCGGCTTTAAGCTGCGTTTGGTGGGGATCGCGGCCACTGGATCCTCCGGCCAGTTATGGCGAGGGTAGCGCCCGCGCATTTCGCCGCGCACCTGCGGATAGACATTGGCCCAGAAGCTGGCGAGGTCGCGGGTGACCGCCAACGGCCGCTGCGCCGGCGACAACAGGTGTAGCGTCACCGGCGCGCGACCTCCGGCCACCAGTGGTGTCGTGGTGAGACCGAACACTTCCTGCATTTTCACAGACAGTGCGGGCCCGCCGTCGGCGCCGTAGTCGACGGCGATATGCGAGCCCGACGGCACCACAAGATGGGTCGGCGCCAGTTCGTCAAGCTTTGAGGGCAGCGGCCATGGCAGGAGCGAGATCAATGCCGCGTGGAGATCGATGCGGCCGAAATCGTCGGCGCGGGTGATCCCGGCCGCAAAGGGACCGAGCCAGGTCTCAACGCCCGCCAGCAGTGCGGCATCGCTCATATCAGGCCAAGTGCCGTCCCGCAGAATGCCGCGCAGGAACGCCACGCGCCGGCGCAGGCCGTCCGTGACCGGCGTCCACGGCAAGGCCGCGAGCCCGAGTTCGCGAACTCCTTCCATCAGGGCGGCCAGCACGGCATCGGGGTCGGGATTGCGGAGAGGCTTATCGGACAACACCAGCGCGCCGAGGCGCCTCTGGGATCGCGCCGTCACGGCCCGGGCGCGGCTGTCCCAGGCCACCGCCTCGGCCTCGATGATATCGGCGGCGAACACAGTTTCGATTTCCGCCTGCGTGACAGGCGCGGCGAGATAGATTTGCCCCTCACGGCCGCTGCCCCCCAGATCGGCGACCGCCAGGAATTCCTGCGCCGCGAGCGGATCGCTAGGGTCGAGGCTGCCGCCGCCGCCGCCGGAGAGGCGGTACTTGCCGCCGGGCCCGCGGCGCTGGGCGATGCGGTCCGGATAGGCGAGTGCCGTCAGGATGCCGGCATCGCCGCTGTTCCCGGCCCCATCTTTGCAGCGCGCGAGGCCCCGGATCTGCTGGGCCGCGGCGCGTACCCGCTGCAGGCCGCCGCGGCTCGCGTCCTGGCTTCTCTGCCCGCCGAGCACGTCGAGCCGCGTGCGCAGGTCGGCATGCCGCGCTCGCAAAATATCGCGCTCCGCCAGCACCGCCGCCAGATCACAGGCCACGGCGCAGCAGCCCAGATCCTTGGCGCGGTGGATCATGTGGGCGAGGCGCGGGTGTAGCGGAAAAGCCGCCATGGCCTTGCCTTCCACGGTGATGCGGCCGGCGCCATCCAGGGCATCGAGGCGCTTGAGCAGATCAGCGCCCTGTCCGAATGCGGCCGCGGGCGGCGGCGTCATCCAGGTGAGCGCGGCAGGGTCGGCGACACCCCAAGCCGCCAGATCAAGCGCCAACGGGGCCAAGTCAGCCGTGAGCATCTCAGGCTCGTCGAATGCCGCCAGGCCGCGGTCCTCCGGCTGGGTCCAGAGCCGGTAGCAGACGCCGGGCTCCAGCCGCCCGGCGCGGCCGCGGCGCTGCTCGGCGGAGGCCTTGGACACCCGCACCGTCTCCAGCTCGCTCATGCCCCGGCGCAGATTGAAACGGGGGCTGCGCTTGTAACCGCAATCGACCACTACCCGCACCCCTTCAATGGTCAGGCTGGTCTCGGCGATGGTGGTGGCCAGAACCAGCTTCCGCCGCGCCGCCGGCGCGGGGTTCACCGCCCGGTCCTGTTCCGCCGGCGATAACGCGCCGAACAGCGGCGCAATGATGATGTCGGAGGGGAGATCGCGCAGGAGGTCCTCCGTGCGGCGGATTTCACCCTCGCCGGGCAGGAACGCCAGTACGCTACCGGTTTCTTCATCGAGCACGCGGCGGATCAGACTCGCCATGTCGCTCGCGAGATCGGGACCGGACGATTTGCCGCTACGGGGTTTGTCGAGGTAGCGCGTCTCCACGGGAAACGGCCGGTGCGGCGCGGTGATCACCGGAATATCCGCACCCAATACGCCGGCGACAGCGCCGCCGTCGAGAGTCGCCGACATCACCAGAATCTTGAGATCAGGCCGCAATGCGCGCTGGATATCGAGCGCCAACGCAAGGCCAAGGTCTGCATCGAGACTGCGCTCGTGGAATTCGTCGAAGATCAGAAGTCCCACGCCGGTCAGGTCGGTGTCGCTTTGCAGCCTGCGGGTCAAAATGCCCTCGGTGACCACCTCGATGCGGGTGCGCGGCCCCACGGCGGACTCGAGGCGCACGCGGTAGCCAACGGTCTCGCCAGGTTTCTCGCCGAGGGTCGCGGCCATGCGCGCAGCCGCCATGCGCGCGGCCAGACGCCGCGGCTCCAGCATCAGGATGGTCTGGCCGCCGAGCCAGGGTTCGTTCAGCAACGCGAGCGGAATGCGGGTGGTCTTGCCGGCGCCCGGCGCAGCCAGGACTACCGCAGCCGCATGGCCGGCGAGCGCCGTTCCCAGGTCCGCGAGAATCGCCTCGATTGGAAGCGCGGCGGCGCTCACGCGGATGGCGGCATGGCCACCGCGGCGTAGGCGTCGGCGTCTTTAAGGGCTGGGTTGCGCCTGAAGGCGCGGTGAATGGCCTTGGTCAGCGAGTCCTTGCTGACGGGCTTGCGCACATAACCGTTGACGTCCAACTCCAGCGCTGCGGGCGCCACGGCCTCCTGGCCATGGGCGGTCGGCATGATGAAACACTGGTCGCGCGGAATGTGAGGGTACTTTCCTGCCCGGATTTCATTGAGCAAGGTGAGCCCGTCCTTCACATCCATGCCGAGGTCGCCGGCGATGCAATTGAAACGCTTATTTTTGTCGGCCACGATGTTCAATGCGCCCACCGCGCTGGCGGCCTGGACCACACTGGTAATATCCGCGGCTTTGAGTAGGGCCTCGACAGTACAGCGCGGTCGTCGTCGATGACCAAGCCCCGCAGGGTTTCGAATGAGGTAAGGATGAGAGGCTCTTTCATCGGTCCGGCGCCTTCGCAACAATCCAACAATTTTTGCCCACCCCGCAGCGTATTTCAAATTCTCGATAAGACTGTGCACACGCGTGTCACACCCTTGTCACCGGCCTCCGCGATAGGATAACGATTTCAGCAGCTTGTGCCAGAGACGCACGATATGCACACTGTCGGCTGAATTGGCGCGCGGACGGCGGAATTTGGAAGTCTGACAATGGACAGCCTGGGCAAACCCACAGTCCTTGCGGTGGAAGACGATACCGCCATTCAGGCGTTGCTGCGCGCCGTGCTGGGGGCCGACTGCAATCTCAAGATTGCCGGCGACGGCGCCACCGGCCTGCTGGCCGCCTCCGAAATCGAGCCGGACTTGATTCTGCTCGACGTCATGCTGCCGGACATGGACGGACGGGAGGTCTGCCGCCGCATTAAGGCTAATAGCCGCCTGACCGCCGTGCCGGTGATCTTCCTCACCAGTCTGTCCGCAGCGGAGCACGAGGTCGAAGGATTGGAAGCCGGCGGCATCGACTACCTCGCCAAGCCTATCAATCCCGCGATCCTCAAGATGCGGGTCAACAATCACCTGGAGCTCAAGCGCTCACGCGATGCGCTGGAGCGGCTGGCCCGCCTCGACGGCCTGACGGGCCTCGCCAACCGCCGCACCTTCGACGACATGCTGCTGCGCGAGTGGCGGCGCCTTGCCCGCGTCAACAATCCGCTCGCCGTCATCATGATGGATGTGGATCACTTCAAGCAGTTCAACGACACCTATGGTCACGGCGGCGGCGATGAATGCCTCAAACGGGTCGCCAAGGCCGCCGCAGGCGCCTTGCAGCGTCCCGCCGACGTGGTGGCCCGCTATGGCGGCGAGGAATTCGTGGCGCTGCTGCCCGACACCACGCTCGATGGCGCGCTCATGGTGGCCGAAGCCATCCGCGCGGCGGTGGCCGCGCTGAACATTCCGCACACCGGCTCCAAAGTGGCGTCTCACGTCACTCTCAGTCTGGGCGCGGCGTCCACCACACCCAAGGCCGACGGCAAACCCGAAGACCTGCTCGAGGCCGCGGACATGGAGCTATACGCCACCAAGTCCGGCGGCCGGAATCAGTCGCGCGGGCGTATTCTTTAGCCGCCCTGCCCCGAGCGCGGGAAGCGCTCGGCCAAGGCCTTATCGGTCGCCGTTGCGACCGCGGCCATCTCCGGCAGCATTGGCGTCACCTCATCGAGGCTTTTTGAACCCACCTCGATGAACTTCGCGAGATCGCTCGCCCGCGGCGCGCCGAACTGGGCGCACAGGCCCTTGAGCGCGTGGGCGGTGCGCTTGGTTTTGCGCAAGTCCCCGGCCGCCACCGCCGCCGCGAGGTCGTCGCAGTACTGCGCCATATTGGCGCGGAAGGTGGTGATCATGGGCGCAAAGATCTCCTCGCCCAGGGCGTCGATAAGGCCAGAAATCATGCCGTCATCGAGGAGGTCCGGTTCCGAGGGCGGCGCGACCCCGGCCGCGACGCTCACCGCTTGTAACGGGGGCGCGGCGCCCGGGCCGCCCGCGGCGGCAACCAGGCGCGCCATCTCGGCCTCGAGCTGCGCCCAGTCGACGGGCTTGGCGACGATGGCGTTGACCCCGGCGGCGAAATAGGTGGCCCGGTTGTCGGCGATGACATCGGCGGTCAACGCGATGACCGGCAACGTTGCGTATGCACCGCCCATCTTTCGGATTTCGCGGGTGGCGTCGGGCCCGTCCATGACCGGCATCTGCATGTCCATGAGGACAATATCGTAGGTTCCGACTTTGACGCGGGCGACGGCTTCGGCGCCGTTCTCCGCGGCGTCCACGGTGTGCCCGAGGCGCGTCAGCATCATGGTGATCAGCCGGCGCGAAGTCTCGCTGTCCTCGGCGAGCAGGATACGGCAGGCTTCCGCCGCTGCCACGGGTACCAAGGGCGCCGGCGGCTCCGCCACCACGACCGGCGCCGGCGCTGCGCCGTCGCCCAAACGATCATGGCCAACGTGGACGGAAAACGAGAACACCGACCCCTGGCCCGGCATGCTTTCGGCGCGGATATCACCACCCATGGCGGTGACCAGCCGCTTGCAGATGGCGAGGCCCAATCCCGTGCCGCCGTATTTGCGCGCGGTCGAAACATCCGCCTGCATGAAGGGGCGGAATAGGCGTTCGATGTCGTCGGCGGACATACCGATGCCGGTGTCGGCGATTGAGAATCGCAGCCACAGTCCGCCGACCTCGGCACGCTCCTGAGTCAGGGTGAGAATGATATTGCCTTGCGCGGTGAATTTGACCGCGTTGCCGATCAGATTCGACAACACCTGGCGCAGGCGCTTGGGGTCGCCGATAACGCGGTTCCAGTAGGTCGGCGGCAGACGCGCTTCCAGGGAGAGGCCCTTGTCCGCGGCGACCGTTCCGAACAACGTCTTGATGTCGGAAATGACGTCGTTGAGGCGGAAGGGCGTCGACTCGATCTCAAGCTGGCCGGCCTCGATCTTTGAGAAATCCAGGATGTCGTTGAGCAGGTCGAGCAGGGCGCGCGCGGATCGCACCAGGAGCTCGGTGAGTTCGGTTTGCTCGCCGGTCAGCCCGCTCATCATGAGCAGGTCGGCCATGCCGAGCACACCGGTCATGGGTGTGCGCAGTTCATGGCTCATCATGGCGAGGAAATGGGATTTGGCGGCACTGGCTTCTTCGGCGCGCAGGCTCTCGAATTTCAGGTTCTGGGCGAGGGCCGCGAGTTCGTCCGCCTGCAGCTTCAGACGGTCACGGGCGGCGGCAAGCTCCTGCTCCCGCTCCTTGCGCTCGGTCACGTCCACCACCGCCATCTGGCACGCGACTTCGCCTTCCCATTCGATCATCTGCCAGAAAGTCTCAAACCACTTGCGCTTGCCGTGCCGGTCGATGATGGCGATTTCGCGCACTTTTCCGTCGAACTCGCCAGCAACGCCCTTGCGCCATGTTTCGTCCACGTCAAAAACATCTTCCGGCACCCGGTGCGCGGCCAGCGAGTCCAGCGCAAGCACTTCATCGATCGTCGCGTAGCCGTGTTGGCGCGCAAAAGCGAGGTTGCAGAACAAGGGCTTGTAGCGGCGATGAATCACTAGCCCCTGTATCGAGCCTTCGATCAGCCTGCGGAACTTGCGCTCGCTCTCGGCCAAAGCGCGTTCGGCCATCTTCTGCGCCGATATGTCGCGGATGAAACCCACCGAGCGCTCAGGCTGGCCGGCCTTGTCCAACTGACGTACGGCGCGGATATGGATCCAGACCTGCTCGCCTGACGGCGGCAACACCCGCACTTCGGCATTCAGCGGCGTGTTGCGCATCCGGTATTCCTCAAGGTCGGCGAGGAATTCGGGTTGGTCATCGGCATGAATGAATCTGGCCAGGATTTCGGGGCTGAGGCGGAAATCCTGCGACGTGATCCTGAGCATTTCGCGGACCCGCGGCGACCAGTAGGCCTTGCCGGTCCGGACATCGATGTCGAAGTGGCCGGCTTCCGAGGCCTGGATGGCGAGTTCCAGAGATTCCCGCGAACGCCTCAGTTCCTCATAGGCCTCCTGGCGCTCGACCATGCTGCCGATCTGGAGGCCGAGGGTGCCGAACACCCTGATCAGGTCCATGTCGCGCGGCGTCACCTTCTCGGCGAAGAATTCCAGCACCGCGCGAAACTCGCCGCCCACATGCACCGGCATGCACACCGCCGCCCGCAGATCGAGGTCCGACAGCGCTTTGGCCCGCGGGCAATTGGCGTCGTTGGTGACGTCCTCGATCCATGCCGGCCGCCGCGATTCCCACACCCGGCCCGGCAGCCCCTGCCCCTTGCGAAAGCGGGTGCGCGCGGTCAGCTCGCGGAACGCGCGGTGGGCCGCGGGGTCATCAAGGTACCAGATGTTGGTGGGTTCAAGTTCCTCGGCCGCCGGATTGGCAAGCACATAGGCATGTCCCGCGGACCAGCCGATGGTCCGGCATACCAGATCGAGGGTGCGCTGGATGAGCGCCTCAAACGACGGCGCCTCGGCGGCCAGAGTTATGCCGGCGTGGAGCAGATTTTGTTCACGCGCCTGACGCGCCAGGCTCTCAGCCGCTTCCTGCCGCTCGATCACACCGCCGACCTGCCGCCCCAAGGATTCGAACACCCGGATGAGATCGGCGTCCTCGTCGCGCAGGCGATCTGAAAAGAATTCGATGATAGCCCTGGTTTCACCGCGCACGGCGATCGGGAACGCCACCGCCGCACGCAGTCCGGGGAGCTCCCTGAGGTGGGAGAATTGCGAATCCGCCGCAATGTCCGGCACCCAGATCGGACGCCCCGCCATCCACACCCGGCCGGGAAGCCCGACGCCCGGCGCGAACTTCACGCCGGCGTTCTTGGACCGCAACACCGCGTAGCGCTCCGGATCATGATCATGCCAGATATCGCTCGATTGCAGTTCACCGGCGTTTGGCGCCACCATGTATGCGTGGCCGATGGGCCAGCCGATGGCATTGCAGACCATGGTGATGAGCGCTTCCAGGGCCGCCGGCAACGACGCCGATTCCGCCGTCAGCTTGACGCCTTCATGAAGCAGCGTCGCCTCCATGGCGCGCTTTTCAAGCCGCGCGGCGGCTTGCTTGCGCGCCGTCACTTCCACCACAGTGCCGATGATCTTGACTGGCCGTCCACTCGCGTCGTGCAGCAAAACGCCCCGGCTGTGAATCCAGATATACGGGCCCGAGGCATGGCGCATGCGGTACTCGATATCGAGCGGGGCGCCGTCAGCGATATGGACGCGGTAGGCCTCACGCACGATCTCGCGGTCCTCGGGATGGGTCAGGGCATAGTGTTCCTCGCGCGTCAGCGTGAAGGTCTTGGGGTCCAATCCCAGGATCTCCACCCAATGCTCTCCGGCGACCCGCGTGTTGGTGGTCAGATCCACTTCCCACACGGCGGCGCCCATGGCGCCCATGGCGCGCTGCAATTGCTGCTCGCGCAGCACCACCATCCGCTGCGCGGCCTTGCGCGCGGTGATGTCGAACACCATTCCGGAGACTTCCCGCACCTCGCCTTCGCGGTTGCTCTTGAACCGAACCACCACCAGCACGTCCTTGATCGAGCCGTCGCCGCAGAACAGGCGGACTTCCGTGTCTCCTCCCGTACCTCCCGACGCTTCGGGACTGGCGATGCGCCCAAAGGCGGGAAGATCATCCGGGTGGATCTTGGCGAGGATCGCGTCGCGCGTCGGCGTGAAACTGGCGGGGTCGACCCCGAACAGGCGGTACAGGCCCGGCGACCAGCGCGCGACCGTGTCGTCGATACCGCGCGACCAATAGCCGAGGCCGGTGGCATTCTCGGTGAGCGCGAGGTCGGCGGCCAACCCGGCGAAGCGTTGCGCCAGGCGGCGGCGCTGTACAACCACCATGACCAGCAGTGCGATCGCAAGCGCCAGCAGACCTCCGGCCAGGACCACGAGCACGTCGGGCACGACCAGCACTGCTTCAGATACATCCATGGCCGCATCCCCGCCCTTGCGGCCTTATCCTAGCAGTCTGACAAAGCCGGTGAAGCGCCCATACAGGTTAACGGATTAGGGCTTTTTGGCCGGTAGCCAGCCCCGCGCGACGACCATGGATTCGATCTCACGCGCCAGCTCTGCCATGGAAAGACCCTGGGCCTTCCAGGCCGTGCGTGCCTGCGCCACTTCGTCGACCCGGTCTGCCCATTCAGGGCCAAACACCTCGGCCTCCAGGTATTGGCGGATAAGGCGTGAAAGCCCCGCCGCAGTGCCGTCGGTGGAGACTGTCACCTGCAGGTGCCCGTGCCGCACTTTGGCCGGGAGATGGAAGTCGCACAGGGGTATGCGGTCCTGCACATGCACCAGGGCGCCGACGTCCTTGGCCAGGGCGCGAAACCCAGCGGCGCGGTCGTCGTCCATGTCTGAAATGAAAGCGAGGCGCGGTCTGATGCGGGCAAAATCCGCGGCCTCCGGCCAGCGCTGCGCCAAGCGGGCGCCGGCCAACGCCGTGAGATCTTCCGCCGGTTCGGGGGCAAAGACATGTATGTCGGTTGCGCCATGGTCGTCGAGCGCCTGGAGGCGGCCAGGGAGGCTCGCGCCGCCGATCAACATCACCGGCAGGGCGATGACATCGAGCATCAGCGCAAACATCGCCGGCATTTGCGGCGTGTCCATTGCGATTAGCCTTTGGCGAGGTCGCGGGCGATATCGATGGCGGCGTAGGTCAGGATCGCCGAGGCGCCCGCGCGCTTGAAGCCCAACAGAGCCTCACGCATGGCCGCGGTGCGGTCGAAGGCGCCGGCGGCCGCGGCGTGGGCGATCATGGCGTACTCGCCGCTCACCTGGTAGGCCAGCACCGGCACATTGACCGCCGTTTTCACCGCCCGGATGACGTCGAGGTACGGCATGCCCGGCTTCACCATAATCATATCGGCCCCTTCCGCTACATCGAGGGCGGCCTCGCGCAAGCCTTCCTCCACGTTGCCGGCATCCATCTGGTAGGTGTGCTTGCCCTTACTTCCCAGCGCGCCCTTGGAGCGCACGGCGTCGCGGAACGGGCCGTAGAACGCCGAGGCGTATTTGACCGCATAGGACAGGATCAGCGTGTTGTGGAAGCCGCCGGATTCCAAGGCTTCGCGGATGGCGCCAATACGCCCATCCATCATGTCCGAGGGCGCCACCACGTCGCAGCCCGCTTCCGCCAAAGTCATCGCCTGTTTCACCAGGATTTCGACGGTGGCGTCGTTGGCAACGTCGTCGTCGATGAACAGTCCGTCGTGGCCGTGGGTGGTGTAGGGGTCGAGCGCCACGTCGCAGATGATGCCGATGTCGGGTTCAGCCGCCTTCATGGCTTTGACCGCGCGGCAGACGAGATTGTCGGGGTTGTAGGCCTCCTTGCCGCTGTCGTCCTTCTGGCTGGCATCGAGGGACGGAAACAAAGCCACGGCGGGGACGCCCAACGCCTTGGCATCGCGGGCGGTGACGATGGCTTGGTCGATGGAAACCCGCTCCACGCCCGGCAGGCTGGCGATGGGCTCGCGCAGGTTTTTGCCCTCGATGACGAACATCGGCAGGATCAAATCATCGGCGGTCAGTATGGTCTCGCGCACCAGCCGGCGGCGCCAGGGGCTCGCGCGCAGGCGCCGCATGCGGGTGGCGGGGAAAGATCCGTGGTGTGTGGTCATGGTTATCGATCCGTCATGTTTTGGGCAATGCGGGCGCTCGTGGCGGCAACCGCCGCCAAGGTGGGTTCGTCGGCCACCGCCGTGGTCTTCCAAGGGCCGTCCGCCAGCACATCTGCGCTGATGCCGACGGCGGCGATATTACTGCCGGTTCGGCCCATGAGGGCTTTCCCCAGCAGGCCGCCGAGGGTGGCGGCGCTGCGCCGGGAGAACAGCGGCGCGATGACCGACGCCGATGTCCAGCCGGGCGCCAGGTCGTCCAGGCCGAGACCCGTCCGCGGCACCATGCGGTAGGTGACGACGCGCTGGACCCGTCCGGCGAAGTCGAGCGTGAAATCCGCCGAGATATCCTCCGCCGAGGGGTACAGGGCTTGGCCGAACCCAGTACGGGAGAGATAGGCGCGCAGATCGTCCACGTCCTTGCCGGTATCGATGACGTGTGTGAAGCCTTCCATGCGCGCGACATTGGCCGTCGCTTCGCCGACAGCGAATACTTTCTTACTGGCCCATGCGGACGAGATGGGGAACAGCGCGGCGGCGATCTGGCTGGTGAACACCACAACGTCGAACCCGCCCGCGGCCGGCATCTGGAGGCTCAAAGGCTCGGCGGTCAACACCGGGCAATCGACGATGCGCCAGGTGTCGCCCCCCGCTGCGGCAAAGGCCCCGCTAAAGGCGGCATGAAAGCGATCGCGGTGCTCGATCGGCCGTGAATTGAGGATGAAACCCGTCATAGCGGGAGTTTAAGCCGGAGGAAGCTTCCAGCCACGCCTTTTCATGCATCCGTGGTGATTGCCGGGGGCTGGCCGCCTGGCAGGTGGATGCCGCATTCGACTTTTTCGCTGCCACGCCAGCGTCCGGCCCGGGCGTCCTCGCCGGGTTCGACCCGGCTGGTGCAGGGCATGCAGCCGATAGAGAGATAGCCGTCGGCTTCCAAGGGGTGGCGGGGCAGATCGTAACGCTCGAAATAGGCGTCGATCTCGGCTTTGCCCCAGCCGACGATCGGATTGACCTTGAACTTACCACCGGCGAGTTCAAGCACCGGTAGCTTGGCGCGGGTCGCGGCCTGGAACGCCTTGCGGCCCGTAAACCAGGCATCGAACGGCGCCACGGCGCGGGCCAACGGCTCCACCTTGCGAATCTCGCAGCAGGCATTGGGGTTTTGCGACCACAGGACGCCCTTGGCGTCCAGGTCCCGCACACGTTCGGGGTCCGGGGTGATCGAGCGCACATCCGTAAGTCCGAGGAGCTTGATCAATTGGTCGCGGTATCGCTTGGTCTCGCCGAACAGCTTGCCGGTGTCGAGGAACAGGATCGGCAGGTCGGGGCGGATGCGCGAGATCATATGCAGCAGCACAGCGGACTCGGTGCCGAAGGACGACACCAGCGCGACCTTACCCGGCAGGAATTCCTCTTCGGTGATAGCGCTGATGATCGACAGCGGCCCGGTATCTTCGTAGCGCCTGTTGAGAAGCTCGAGACGGCGGTCGAGGATACTGCTCACGCCTTCTCCTTAGCGAGGCGCATCTCGGCGACGGTCGCATTGCGTTCGACGCCGCGTTGGTACCACACGGTATAGGCCGCGACCGAATGCTTGAGCGCCTCGGCGGAGAAGTTCGGGCCGACTTCAAAGCTGTTGAACCCGCACCGCAGCAGGAACAGCACTTGGTCCGGAATGAAATCGCCCACCGCCCGCAGGTCGCGGGTGAAGCCATAGCGCTCGCGCAGCAGGCGCCCGACGGAAAACGGACGCCCGTCACGCATGGTCGCAAAGCGCACGACGATGAGGCCGAGGCGCGGTAGGAGGGGCTCCAGCTCCTCGAGTTCCACGTCGCCGCCGATGTCCACGCCCACGGCGCCGGCCGTGGCGAACAGGGCATTATGCTCGTTCTTCAGGCGTGCGAAGCTGACCAGCACCGAAGCGCCCGCCGGTGCCGGAGCATCATCGGCTAACCGCTGCCAGCCGTCGGCGATGGGGCCGTTGCGGTCGAGAACGCGGCTAGCGGGTACCATAGAGTTTTTCCTTGAAGGGCGCCGGGCCGACCCGACGATAGGTGGCGATGAACGGCTCATTGGGCTGGCGGATGTCGAGATAGGCGCCGACCACTTTCTCGATGGCGTCGACGATCTGGTCCGAGGAGAAGCCGGGACCGAGCAACTGGCCGGTGGCCGCGGTCTCGTCGCCCGCCCCGCCGAGGGTGATCTGGTAGAATTCCTGGCCGGCCTTATCGACGCCGAGAATGCCGATGTGGCCGGCATGGTGATGACCGCAGGCGTTGATGCAACCCGAGATCTTGATCTGCAGCTCGCCGACGTCATGCTGGCGGTCGAGGTCGGCGAAACGCTCGCTGATGCGCTGCGCAATTGGGATCGAACGGGCGTTGGCGAGCGAGCAGTAGTCGAGGCCGGGGCAAGCAATAACGTCGGTGATCAGGCCGGCGTTGGCGTCGGCGAAGCCGATCTCGCCCAAACGCTGCCATACGGCGAGCAGATCGGCCTGTTTCACATTGGGCAGAACCAGGTTCTGGATGTGGGTGGCGCGCACTTCCGCCGCGCTGTAGCGCTCGGCGAGGTCGGCCACCGCGTCCATCTGGTCGGCTGAGATATCGCCTGGAATTCCACCGATGGGCTTCAGGGAGATGGTGACGATGGCATACCCCGGGGCCTTGTGCGGATGCACATTTGTGCTGACCCACTGGGCAAAGCCGCGGTTCTTCTTTTTCGCGTCTTCGAATGCCGTCACCGGCTCGGTGATGGCTTCATAAGCCGGCGGCGTGAAGTAGCGTGCGATCCGCGTTTCTTCCTCCGGCGGCAGATTTATGCCGGTATGGCGGGTCTGTTCCCATTCGGCTTCCACCTGACGGGTGAACTCCTCGGGGCCTAGGTCGCGCACCAGAATCTTGATGCGCGCTTTATGGATGTTGTCGCGCCGGCCGTAGCGGTTATAGACGCGCAAAATGGCTTCCAGGTACGACAGCAATTCCTGCTTGGGCAGGAAGGCGCGCACTTTGGTCGCCAGCACCGGGATGCGGCCCATGCCGCCGCCGACGAATACGATGTAGCCCACTTCGCCCGCTTCGTTGCGCACGATCTGCAGGCCGATGTCGTGCCATTGCACGGCCGCGCGGTCCTTGGCGGCGCCGGTGACCGCGATCTTGAACTTGCGCGGCAGCCACGAGAATTCCGGATGGAACGTGGACCACTGGCGGATGACTTCCGAGACGATACGCGGGTCTTCGACTTCGTCAGCGATGACTCCGGCAAAGTGATCGGCGGTGACGTTGCGCACGCAATTGCCCGAGGTCTGGTTGCCGTGCATCTGCACGCTCGCCAGGTCCGCGAGCAGGTCGGGCATCTGCTCCAGCTTGATCCAGTTGTATTGCAGGTTCTGGCGGGTGGTGAAGTGGCCGTAGCCGCGGTCGTACTTGCGCGCGATATCGGCGAGCTTGCGCACCTGGGCCACCGACATGGTCCCATAAGGAACGGCGACCCGGAGCATGTAGGCATGGAGCTGCAAGTAGAGGCCGTTCATCAGGCGCAGCGGCCGGAACTGCTCTTCGGTCAGCTCGCCCTTGAGGCGGCGGTCTACCTGGTCGCGGAACTCGGCGACACGCTGCTTGGCAACCGTCTGGTCGAAGTCGTCATAAATATACATGGCCTACTCCGGACTCATGGACTTATTGAGATCACGCCGCACCGTGGGCCCGGTGGCGCGGATCTGTTCGCGGATATGCGCCGGCACATGATCGGGCGTGGACTGCACGTCGACCACATTAACGTCGATCACAAGATTGGCGGCGTAAGCGGCGGCGCCGATCTTGCGCAGTTCCTCGGCCTCTTCCGGCGTTGCGGCGACTTTGGCGTCGGTCACGTAGAGCGACCAATCCTTGCCGGTGTAGTAGACCGTGGCGCCGTCGCGCAGCAGGTTGCCGGTCAGGACTTTGGGGCCGGTGTCGGGTTTAGCCATGATGCACTTCTTCCGCTGAAATTGCGGCTGGGCTGTAGGTTTTGACGACTTCGCCGACGATGAACAAGGCCGGGCTGCGCACAACATTGCGCGTCACGGCGTCAGCAAGGCCGGCGACGGTGGTGATAATCACGCGCTCATTGGCGCGGGTGGCATTCTCGACGATGGCGATGGGCCAGGACGGGGCGACCCCGTCGGCCTGGAGCGCGTCACGCAGCGCATCGGCCCTCGCGATGCCCATGTAAATCACCAGCGTGCGCCCCTTCCCCGCGAGCCCGCGCACCTCGGCCAATCCGCCATCCCGCTTGGCAGCGGTGACGAACGACACCTGCGCGGCGTAGTCGCGGTGGGTGAGTGTGATGCCGGTGCTGGCGGCCGCACCGGTGGCGGCAGTGATACCGGGAATGACATCTACGGCCACACCGGCGGCGCGCAGGCCTTCGAGTTCCTCGCCGCTGCGACCGAACACCATGGGATCGCCGCCCTTGAGGCGTACGACGCGGTGGCCGCCGCGGGCCGCGGCAATGAGTTGGGTGATGATATCGGCCTGGGAAACGCCGGCACTCTGGTAGGGCTTGCCCACATAGATGCAGCGCGCGCGCTCAGGCAGCAGATCGAGGATTTCAGGCGACACCAGATCGTCGAAAAACACCACGTCGGCGCCCTTCAGCGCGAGGTAGCCTTTGACCGTCAAAAGCTCAGGGTCGCCGGGACCGGCGCCCACCAGGGTCACGCGTCCAGACCGGGGCCCAAAGGAGGCCGCAGCGGAAGACTTATCCCCAGGCAAATTATCAAAATTACTCAACTGGTTAGCCCTTAGTTCGCCGCTTTATACACCGATCGCCTGCGGCTTCGGCCCAGCAGGCCGTATAGCCGGAACTCCCTAACAGGCGCGTCGGGCGGAGGGAATAGGCCGCCCGCCTCCAGATAGGAATAACCTTCCCCCATGAGGAGGGCTTCCGTGGGGCGAGCAATAGAGTTCACCTCCCCCCCAGGCAAGGGGGGAAAGAATCTTCTCTGTTGGGGATATCCCGCCCTATGCCCGGCCCGCTGGGTCACGCTTATATATATGTCGGGCCAAGCCTGGGGAGTCGTTGACCATTCCCGCCACTTCATGGTTCATGACGCCCAATCAGCCGTATTTGAGGGGATTTCGATGAAGGTTTCTGGGATTGCCGCGGTTGTAACAGGCGGTGCTTCGGGATTGGGTGCGGCCACCGCGCGGGCCCTAGCTGCCGCCGGCGCCAAAGTCGCGCTGATCGACATGAACGCTGAGAGTTGCGCCAAAGTCGCATCCGAAATCAAAGGCTTAGCGCTTACCTGCGACATTACCGATGCTGCATCGACGGAAGACGCGCTGAAGAAGGCCGCGAGCGCCCACGGCGCCGCCCGCTTGGTAGTAAATTGCGCCGGGATCGCGCCCGCCGCCAAGGTGGTCGGCAAGAACGGGCCCCATGACCTCGCCCTCTTCCGCAAGGTCATCGAGGTCAATCTGATCGGCACCTTCAACGTCCTGCGCCTCGCCGCTGCCGCCATGGCGGCCCTCGACCCGCTGGACGAAGGCGAACGCGGCGTCATCATCAACACCGCCTCCATCGCCGGCTTCGAGGGCCAGATGGGACAGGTTGCCTATGCCGCGTCCAAGGGCGGCGTCATCGGCCTCACTTTGCCCGCCGCGCGGGATCTCGCGCGCAACGGAATACGCATCGTCACCATCGCGCCGGGCCTGATCGAAACCCCGCTGTTCGCGGGCCTCGATCCCAAGGCCGTCGAATCCCTGGTGGCCAACACCGTCTACCCCACGCGCCTCGGCAAGCCCGAGGAATACGCCAAGATGGTGCTGCATATCGCCGACAACATCCTGCTTAACGGCAGCGTGATCCGCCTCGACGGCGCGGTTAGACTGGGCGTGAAGTAAGTTCTTCTCCCGCTGCTGGTCTGGGCAAACGACGCTGCCACGGTGCGGAAGGCTCGCGATGGTTTTCTACCGGCGGCGCTGCGCACGCAGTGTGGGGCATTGGGTCTTGTTGATCCCAATGATCAAACCCCATATGTGAGCCCGGCTTTCACGCGTTTTTGACCAGAGTATTCATGGCGGCCCTGACCCATCTCCAACGGCTGGAAGCCGAGAGCATCCACATCATGCGCGAGGTTGTCGCCACCTGCGACAAGCCCGTGATGCTCTATTCCATCGGCAAGGATTCAGCGGTGATGCTGCATCTGGCCATGAAAGCGTTCTATCCCTCCAAGCCGCCGTTCCCGCTGCTCCATGTGGACACCACCTGGAAGTTCAAGGAGATGATCTCCTTCCGCGACGAGCACGCAGCGGCGTTGGGTCTCGATCTTCTGGTGCACATCAATCCAGAGGGGCTCGCGCAAGGTATCGGCCCTTTCAGTCACGGCTCGGCCGTCCACACTGACGTGATGAAGACTCAAGGACTCAAGCAAGCTCTCGACAAGTACCAGTTCGATGCCGCTTTCGGCGGCGCGCGCCGCGACGAGGAAAAGTCCCGGGCCAAGGAGCGCATCTTCTCCTTCCGCTCCGCCCAGCACCGCTGGGACCCGAAGCAGCAGCGTCCCGAACTCTGGCGCCTCTACAATGCGCGCAAACACAAGGGCGAGAGCATCCGCGTGTTCCCCCTATCCAATTGGACCGAGTTGGACATCTGGCAATACATCTATCTCGAGGGCATCCCCATTGTACCCTTGTACTTCGCCAAGGAGCGCCCGGTGGTGTCACGCGACGGCACGCTGATAATGGTCGATGACGACCGCATGCCGCTGGCGCCGGGTGAAAAGCCCATGATGAAGAACGTACGTTTCCGCACGCTCGGTTGCTACCCCCTCACCGGCGCCATTGAGAGCATCGCCGACACCCTGCCCGCCATTATCCAGGAAATGCTGCTGACCAAAAGTTCGGAGCGCCAGGGCCGGGTCATCGACCACGACAGCAATGCCTCCATGGAGCGCAAGAAACAGGAGGGCTATTTCTAGTGGCCCACGTTTCAGACCTGATCGAGAAAGACATCCTGGGCTATCTCAACGCTCACCAGCACAAGAGCCTGCTGCGCTTCATCACCTGCGGCAGTGTCGACGACGGCAAATCCACGCTCATCGGCCGCCTGCTCTATGATTCCAAGATGATCTTCGAGGACCAGTTGGCAGCCCTCGAAAGCGATTCCAAAAAGGTCGGCACCCAGGGCGGCGATATCGACTTCGCCCTACTGGTGGACGGCCTCGCCGCAGAGCGCGAGCAAGGCATCACCATCGACGTTGCCTACCGCTATTTCTCCACCGAAAGGCGCAAGTTCATCGTCGCCGACACCCCGGGGCACGAGCAGTATACCCGCAACATGGTCACGGGCGCCTCTACCGCCGACCTTGCGGTGATCCTGATCGATGCACGCAAAGGCGTGCTGGTGCAGACGCGGCGGCACTCGTACCTTGTTTCGCTGATCGGCATTCGCAAGGTGGTGCTGGCGGTCAATAAGATGGATCTGGTCGGTTACAATCGCGGGATCTTTGAACAGATCGTCGCCGAGTACCGGGAGTTCGCCGCCCAGATCGGCCTGACGGACATCCTCGCGATACCCATTTCCGGTCTCAGGGGCGACAACATCACGTCGTCCAGCACCGCCATGCCCTGGTACCAGGGCCCGTCGCTCATCAGCCACCTGGAAACCGTCGAAGTGGAAGACCAGGCGGCCGGCACGCCCTTCCGCATGAGCGTCCAGTGGGTCAACCGTCCGGACCTGGATTTCCGCGGCTTCTCCGGCATGATCGCCAGCGGCGCGGTCCATCCCGGCGACAAGATCAAAGTGCTGCCGTCCGGCAAGGAAGCCAAGGTGGCGCGCATCGTCACCCAGGGCGCCGACCTCGCGGAGGCCGTTGCCGGCCAGTCGGTGACCCTGACCCTGGACACCGAGATCGACATCAGCCGCGGCGATTTGCTCGCCCACGCCGCCAGCCCGCCGGGCGTCTCGGACCAGTTCAGCACTACTGTTGTGTGGATGAGCGAAGAGCCGCTGCTGCCCGGGCGTCTCTATTGGATGAAGATCGGGGCCAAGCTGGTGGCGGCCACCGTTACCGACATCAAGCACAAGACGAATATCAACACTCTCGAACGGCTCGCGGCCAAGAGCCTCGCATTGAACGAGATCGGCGCGGTCAACCTCAGCCTCGATCATCCCGTCGCGTTCGACCCCTACTCCGAAAACCGCGAAACCGGCGGCTTCATCCTGATCGACCGGCTCAATAACGGCACCGTTGGCGCCGGCACCATCCAGTTCGCCCTGCGCCGGGCGGAGAACATCCACTGGCAGGCCGTGGACGTGAACAAGCATGCCCGCGCCGCCCTCAACCGCCAGAAAGCCTGCGTATTGTGGTTCACGGGTCTTTCGGGCGCCGGCAAGTCCACCGTCGCCAACCTGGTGGAAAAGCAGTTGTTCGCCCAAGGACGCCACACCTATCTGCTCGACGGCGACAACGTGCGCCATGGCCTCAACCGCGACCTGGGTTTTACGGATGCCGACCGGGTGGAGAACATCCGCCGCGTGGCCGAGGTGTCCAAGCTGATGGTCGACGCCGGCCTGATTGTGCTGGTGTCCTTCATCTCGCCGTTCCGTGCCGAGCGCCGCCTCGCCCGCCAGCTCCTGGAAGACGGAGAATTCCTCGAGGTCTATGTCAGTACGCCCCTGAGTGTCGCCGAGAGCCGCGATCCCAAGGGCCTCTACAAGAAGGCGCGCGCCGGCGAGATCAAGAATTTCACTGGCATCACCTCGCCTTACGAGCCGCCGGAAAACCCGGAAATTATTATCGACACCGACCGCATGTCGCCGGAAGACGCAGCCGCCTTTATCCTCGCCAAGCTTGAGGAGCGCGGTCTGGTGCCGGGCATCCGCGCCGACGCGGATACGACGCCGAGCGCCTAGGACGTTCAGCAGCGCGAACTTAGCCCGTGTTAATATTCGCTTCTGGGACGGCGCTATGCTTCCGGCTAGCATCCGGAGGGCTTTCCATGAGCGACGCCGCGCTTGAGACCCCACCCGTGAAGCCGCGTTCGGTGCGCGGCCGCTTGCCCTCAGGGGAGCCCAATCCGGTCGACGTTCACCTGGGCAAGCGCCTGCGCATGCGGCGCATCCTGCTCGGCATCAGCCAGGAGGAGCTTGGCCTCGCCATCGGGCTCACGTTCCAGCAAATCCAGAAATACGAATATGGCCTTAACCGCGTCGGCACGTCGCGGCTCTGGGACCTGTCCCGCGCACTGGGATGTCCAGTGTCGTACTTTTTCGAGGAGATGGACGATAAGGTCGCTGAGGCCAGCCCGCGCCATCTGCAGGCCGACGGTCTCGACCTGGACGGCCTGGAAGAGGCGCAGGAGGCGGCGGACACCAACACCCGGCGCGAGGCCCTGATGCTGGTACGCGCTTATTCCACCATCAAGCAGGAAAACGTGTGCCGGAAAATCCTCGACCTGGCCTGCTCTCTCGGCCGGGCGAAGACAGAGCCGCCCTAAACCCCAAGCCGCCATTTATAGTCGGTCGTCCAGCCCTTGGCGGCGAGCTGCGACGTCGCCCAGGCCAGGCACGCGGCGGCGCCGGGTGTGCCGTAGCGTTGCGCATACACCAGCGCGCCGCGGGTGTAGGTCAGATAGGTCATGTCCGAGGGATTCCAGGTGTCCGGATTGACCACCGTCAACTTCTGGACCGCCTCGGTAATCTCGAACGCCTCTTTCCAATTGGCCGCGAACGGCGAGGTCGCGGTGTAGCGCAATATCATGCGGTACGGCGTTGCATTGGCACGGACCCAGCCACTTGTGCCGTTGGTGCGGGCGATGGTGGAGCCGATCTTCCAGTTGAAGGCGTTCTGCCAGGTGCTGAAGCCCATGGCCACGGTCCAGCCGATCACGCAGGTGACGAACTCGTCTTCCCAAGGATCGACCCAGGTGCCGGCCGGCTCGGTGGGGCCGCTATCCTTGCTCGATTCAATAGGCGTGCAGCTGCGGAACATGGCGCGTTCCGGGCTGGTGCTGTTGACGTAGTTGGCTTCGAAGAAATTCCGCTGGGTTTCGAGGCGGGCCTGCCAGTAGGACGCCGGCAGCAGCCATGACGGCGTGTTGGCGGGCGTCATGCGCGCGGCCTGGGCCAGATTGCGCAAGGACCACGCGAACTGGCGCGCCTGGGCGATGGTCGGCCGGTAGCTCGGCGGCAGTGAACCCCAATCCCAGTTGGACTGGAACTGCAGTTCTTCCAGGTAGTACGGGTCGCCGGTGAGGATATAGGGCACGTAGGCCAGCGACGGCATATGCGCGCTATCGACGGTAACCGGCGTTTCGATCGTCTTGATCTGCGGCGAGCCGACGTTGCTGAAGTACCAGCTCGCCTTCGGGTAGGCGTTGAAGTTGATCGGCGCGCCAGTGTTCTCGTCGCGCATGTGCCACGGCACGGTGCCGGCGGATTCCGCCTGAGCCAGCAAGGTCTGGAGCGAGGCCTGGTCGTCAGTGCAGATAAATTTCGCCTGGGGCTCGGTGACCAGGCCGATATCTGCGCGTTCGCCGGTCTGCGGCATATAGGGTGTGATGCCGGCGAGTGTAAGCGCCGGAGCAATAATCCCTCACTGAAGCGGCCGGATAATCTGGTTGCGCCGGAGTAAAACTCCGTCAGCAGATAGCCTTTTGCCTGTGTGGCGGAAGGCGGAGGGATGAAGGGCGTGGAGTTATATGGACGAGTTCGCCAT
>CANISR010000041.1 GCA_947470105.1 Fidelibacterota bacterium
ATCGTGGTGACCGCCAAGACGATCCGCGACTTCGTGCGCACCCGCAACTTCGTGCGCCTGTACACGGCACCGTCGGACTTCCTGGACCAGATTTCGCGCTGGCACGCGCCCCTGTGCGTGCACACCGAGGGCCTGGCCAAGGGCTACAACGCCTTCGTCACCGCGCGGGTGAAAGAAGTGGCCACCCAGATCGGCGCGCCCAAGGCCGATAGCGATAACTGCAAGACCAACCTCTCCATCATCTTCAACACCGAGCCGCAGAAGCTGCTGGATGTCATCGGCGAGAAGCGCCCTGACCTACTGGGCCCGCACTATCCGGCGCTGCGCAAGAAGCTGACGACCATGAACCACCCGGTCCAGGCGTGGTACGCCACGGGCACGCGCGACGCCCGCGGCCGGCTGGAACGGGATAGCTATGAAGGTTGGGACACGGTGCCCGGCGCCGACGGCATCGATGCGCCGGTGTACTACACCCTCGGCAGCCGATTGCGCAGCGGCCTCACCAGCGAGTTCGCCTCGGTGGTGATCGTGGCGGACATTCCGAAGATCGAGGCCTGGGAGATCGGCACCATCGCCGACTATATCGCGATGATGGCCCTGGCCCGCGCCAAGACGCCGGACAAATGCCAGCAAGTGCCCAGCATTACCAATGTGCTGGAGGATTGCAGCGACGGTGTGCGGGCCAAGAGCATGTCGGAGTTCGACCTGGCCTATCTCAAGGCGCTCTACACCACCGCCGGCGACGCCCCCCGCGGCCTGCAGGAATCCGGCATCAGCCGGGCGATGATCAAGATTTTGGAGAAGCAGATCGCGGGGAAGTAGCCTGAAGGTAGGGCGCGGGGAAAGGCGGCTTACGAAGCTGTCGCCCGCGCCTCTTCGGCCTGCCGCCGCGCCTGTATCTTCCCCAGAATGCCGCGCAGCGCGACGCAATCCACGATCATGTCGCCGTGATATTTTAGTTTGCCCTCCCGCACGGCGAGGCTGCATTCAACGATGTGAAGACGCATGCCGAGAATGGCGCAATACCGCACGATGAGGTCGGCGATGCCCTCATATACGTTTTCCATATCCGGGAATTGCAGGGCGACGATATCGGTGCCGGGGCGGACCTGAAACATGGTCACGAGATCGGTCCCGAACGGGGTAATGATGATGCCGGCCTCCGAGAACAGCGCGTTCTGCTCAAAAACCGAGAGTTCGGGACGGCGCACCGTGCGGATCTGAAATTCCGAAAGGACCGCGGCCAGTTCCTCGGCATTGACGATGGCGCGCCCGCGGGCGGTCTGACTGCGTTCCAGGAAGCACCCGCCCCCGGCCGCCGCGGGCGTTTTCTGCACCGCCAGCGCTTCGTACAGAAACCTGGCCGTGGCCGGAACCGGAAGCGTATGGCTGAGCGGAACGCCGACCGTGAGAGACCTGAACCTGTAAACTCGTCCGATCTCGCCTTCGATCAGGTCCTCCGGCTGCACGCCGAACATCGTGAGGGTCTGGCGATGGGCCTGCGGCAGGCCAGCCAGCGTGAAGATCTTGAGCGGCGCGCGGCCGGCCTGGCGCCAGGCGCGCAGCCTGGACAGGAAATCATAGATCCAATGGCCATAGTGATAAGCCGGCGGCGCCCCCAGAAAGAGGGCGTCCGCGTCGATCACGGTGACGTCTTTCGTCCACGGATGAAAGATGCGGCTGCGCGCGCGGTTCGCCACGCTGGGGACGAAGGTGTAGGCGCCCATGAGGTTGCCCGTGGATTCAACGCTGGGCGGATTGTAATCCAGCGCCCCGCCCGCGGCCGTCATGACGAAATCCCAGCCCGCCATCACCGAGGCCTCCGGGATCACGGTAAACCGGGTGGCGTCGGTCCAATACGGCGCCACCGGAAGGTTGTCGACGTCGCGCAGCGCAATCTCGCCCGCGGCGTCAAGTTCGATGACGGGATGCCCGTGGTTCTCGCACCAGGTGACGGTATGCATGCAGGGAGATTCGATGATCTCAAGCTCCGGATGCTCCCGGAAGAATTTCGCCTAGCCGCTTCTGATGACCATGTCCATCAAGGTGAGATCGGCGGCCTTGGCCTCCACCGCCGCCAGCGCAAGCTGGCTGCCGGAGTTTTCGTCCGGGTAGAGATAGAAATTCTCGGCGAGATAGGGGATGGCCTCGTCCACACGGCCCACGGCCTGCAGGCAGCGCGCAATCTGGATCAGCGCGGCGCGTTCGCCGGGCTCCAGCTCCAGGACTTTACCAAAACAGGCGATGGCGTCCTCGATCGCGCCCAATTTCTTGAAGGCCACGCCCCGCAGCAGATAATGCGGGTATAAGTTCTGTCCCTGGCTGATGAGTTCCGCCGACCTGGCGATGACGCTGTCATAGGCGCCGGCCTCGAGAAAGGCGTCCAGCTCATGGATGCCAGCCAGGGCGATGGCTTCCGGTGCGGCAGGCGTCGTGGACATGTTTCTTTCCGGATGCGGCGCTCAAGGGATGGGGGGACAATCGCGCACCGCGGCGCGACGGGCAATATCCCTCCGCGCATAGGCTTTTACGTGGCCGCCGCTGCTGCGGAAACAAAATCTGCCCGCCTCCTGTCCTGCCCTGCGGCGCCGCAGGGGATTTTCGTCGTCGCGGGGGAATTGCGAAGATCGAGGCTGGGAGATCGGCGCTATAGGTTGACCGCGCCAATACGACCGCCACATGTTTTGCGCTATGAGAAATACTTCCCGAGATGTCTGACGGCCACACAGGGCGGCCAACTGGGTCTTGTAGAATCGCAGCCGGGGCAATTCCGATGGCGGACATCCCCAAACGCGCGGCCGTTCGCCCTGCTCGTAGTTCACGCAAACGTGCCGAACTTACTTCTGGCGAAGATAACGAGCCTTCCTCCGGCAAAAGACTATGAGTCGAACTGCCAAGCTGATCGACTACCACAACAGCGCTCTGGGACAGGCGATATACGCTTGGCCACTTTCTTTCGGCGTCACCGTTCGCAAACATATCGCCTCACCGCCGTCACTAAACGTAACGCTCTTTTTACCTTGCAAACGGTTTAGCTATTCTCCTCCAGATCGCACCTGCACAAGATAAATTTTTACTTACGGTGCACTTATATGTTTGGGGTATGAACTTCCGGAATCATTGAAAAATGGTGGGCCCGCCCAGACTTGAACTGGGAACCAGACCGTTATGAGCGGCCTGCTCTAACCAATTGAGCTACAGGCCCCACCTACGCTCGCGTGAGCGCAATCAGTTTGTCCGCCGGAGATGAACAAGAGCCGGCGGCTTTAGGCGCCCGCGAACTTCAGTGGGCGAGCCCACCGTTACCCGCGGGTATCAACAGCAAGCCAGAGTTTCACGTGAAACGGATGTACCGCTTTTCACGATTTCCCCCCGCCCCTGTTTTCCCCCTCACCCTTCCCTCTTCCCGGTGGGGAGAGGGTCAGATGGCAGAAAACAAAACGGCCGGTGGTTTTGCACCACCGGCCGTTTTTTATCAAACCGACAACGCCGCTTTCGCGGCTAGTTGTCCAGGAAGCTGCGGAGCTTGCGCGAGCGGCTCGGGTGCTTGAGCTTGCGCAAGGCCTTGGCTTCGATCTGGCGTATTCGTTCGCGGGTGACCGAGAACTGCTGGCCGACTTCTTCCAGCGTGTGGTCGGTGTTCATGCCGATGCCGAAGCGCATGCGCAGCACGCGCTCCTCACGGGCCGTGAGGCTGGCAAGGACGCGGGTACAAGTTTCGCGCAGGTTGCCGTTGATGGCGGCGTCCAGCGGCTGGATGGCGTTCTTGTCTTCGATGAAGTCGCCGAGGTGGCTGTCTTCCTCGTCGCCGATGGGGGTTTCGAGGGAAATCGGCTCCTTGGCGATCTTCAGGACCTTGCGCACCTTCTCCAGCGGCATCTGCAGCTTTTCGGCCAGCTCTTCGGGCGTCGGCTCGCGGCCGATTTCGTGGAGCATCTGGCGGCTGGTGCGCACCAGCTTGTTGATGGTCTCGATCATGTGCACGGGGATACGGATGGTGCGCGCCTGGTCGGCGATCGAGCGCGTGATCGCCTGCCGGATCCACCACGTGGCGTAGGTCGAGAACTTGTAGCCGCGGCGGTATTCGAACTTATCCACGGCCTTCATGAGGCCGATGTTGCCTTCCTGGATGAGATCGAGGAACTGCAGGCCGCGGTTGGTGTATTTCTTGGCGATGGAGATGACGAGGCGCAGGTTGGCCTCGATCATTTCCTTCTTGGCGCGGCTGGCTTCGCGTTCGCCCTTCTGCACCGTATTCACGATGCGGCGGAATTCCGCGATGGACACGCCGGCTTCGTCTGAGATGGCCGAAATCTGGGCGCGCACGCCTTCGACTTCCGCCTCGAACCGCGCGGCGAATTCTTTCCAGCCCTTGCCGGCGAGCTTGCCGACGCGCTTCAGCCAGTTGGGGTCGAGCTCGGCGCCGTAATAGTTTTCCAGGAACTCTTCGCGCTTGATGCGGGCCTTCAAGGCATAGCGCAGGATCTGGCCTTCGAAGCCGAGCAGTTTCCGGTTCAGGTCATTGAGCTGTTCGACCAGGGATTCGATACGCGCATTGTTGAGGTGCACGGCGTCCATGAGCTCGACCAGCTCGGCCTTCACCTTCTGGAAGCGGCGCTCCACGCCTTTGTCGATTTCCTCGCCCTGCTGCAGGGTGGTGAGGCGGGTTTCCTGGCTCTTCTTCATGCGCCCGTAGGTGGCGGCGATCTTCTCGAACGCCTCCAGCACCTGGGGCATCAGCGAGGCTTCCATGGCTGCCAGCGACACGGCGGCTTCGTCGTTCTCGTCGCCGCCGCTGCCGCCACCCATGCCGCCGGGCACGCCGGGCTGACCGTTCGGGATGCCGGGCTGGCTCATGCCCGGCTGGCTCATGCCGGGTTGGGCGATGCCGGGCTGGGCGACACGCTGCGGCGCGCGGGCTTCGGCGCCGTTGGGCTTGCGCTTGGCGTTGGCTTCTTCGTCGTCGCCATCGGCGGGTTCGGACACCACGTCGACTTCCAGCTCCTGGTCGGAGGCGGTGTCGGAGGCGCCGGCGCCGTATGTGGCGTCGAGATCGATAATGTCACGCAGCAGCATTTTGCCGATCTGCAGGGCGTCATGCCACGACAGCAGCGAACGGATGGTGATGGGGCTTTCGCAGATGCCGCCGATCATCATCTCGCGGCCGGCCTCGATGCGTTTGGCGATGGCGATTTCGCCTTCGCGCGACAGCAGCTCCACCGAGCCCATTTCGCGCAGGTACATGCGCACGGGGTCGTCGGTGCGGCCGACGTCGTCTTCGTCGATATTGCCGCCGGCATAGGCTTCGGCTTTCGGCGTCTCTTCGCCTTCGGCGGCCGGTTCGGCTTCCTCGGCTTCTTCGCCTTCCACCACGTTGATGCCCATTTCGGACAGCATCGACATGGTGTCTTCGATCTGCTCGGAGGTCATTTCCTCCGACGGCAAAGCAGCATTCAGCTCGTCATAGGTGATGTAGCCCCGCTCCTTGGCCTTCGCGATCAGTTTCTTGATCGAGGCATTGGTGGAGTCGAGCAAGGGCGAATCACCGGGCGTGGCGGCGGCAGCGGCGGCCTCTTGAGGTTCTTCTTTTTCTGCAGTGGCCGCTTTGGTCGCCATCGAGGGCTTCGCTCCTGGTACGTTAAATTTGGACTTGGCCCCAACAGCAGCCGGCGGCGGCGCGGGCGGAGCGCCCTTCGCGCCCGGCTTCGCAGGACTAGGCTTCGCTTCAGGTTTCCCGGGCGCGCCCTTGGCCGGTGATAACGCCTTCGCAGGAGCAGCCGTTGCGGGCTTTGCCGCACCGGCTTTCGCCGCGGAGGTCTTGAGGTCGGCTTTAAGATTGGATTTCACAGGTTCCTTGCCGGCTTTCGCCGGGGCCTTGGCCGCCGCCTTGGCAGGCGCCGCCTTGACCGGTTTAGCCGCCTTGGCAGCCGGTTTGGCCGCGGGCTTGGCCGCGGTTTTTGTCTTGTTCTTCAGGGCCGCCTTGGTCGCCATTCAGGGCTCCAGCGTCAAAAGTCCAATATGTTGAAGCCCATAGGGTCTCGCGTCAGAGGTGGCCAGGGTCTTGGTCGTCGTCATCGGCCGGTCCGGTCTGCTCGCGTAAAGCCTTAAGTGCCGCAAAAGTCTGTTCAGACGGGTTTTCCGCCAGGTCTTGTTCTGCTCGCTTGAGGTCCGCCTCAAGGTCGGTCCGTTGGCAGAGGGCAAACGTATGATCCCACCCTGCCAGGGCCTGGTCCGCAGTGGCCTGCGGCCGCGCGAAGCCCGCATGGACGTAAATGTCTGAATCTAAAAGATTAGCGAGCTCCTGCGCAAATCCTTGATGTGCTAAGTGGGCCCGCAGCGTAGCAAAATCAAGCTCCTGGGTCTGAGCTAGGTGCAATAAGGCGCTTTGCCTCAGTGAGTCAAGGCGAGCGTCGGAAAACATAAGCGCTCCTAGGCGTTCCTCGACCCGATCGCCAATTTCGGGGTGATTCAGGACGGCCGCCAGCAGGATGCGTTCGCGCAGCACCCGGGATTCGCCCCCGCGGGAGGCCTCGGTTCCCGTGCTGGGCCGGGGGAAAGCCATGGGAAATGCCGGTCTGGGGCCTGTTTTGGGTCCCCGGAAGCCCTTTTGGCCTCCTTTGAAGCCTTGATACGACGTTCCAGGGGCCCGGGATGGCCTGAAAAGCTCATAAATCTTGTTCTTGAACAGGGATCTGTACTGGCTGCGTACGGTTTCGTCTTCGATCTGGCCGGCTTTGGCCATGGCGTGGGCCTCGAATCCGGCTTTGCGCTCCGGCGTGTCATAGGTGTGTTCGGCCAGAAGCTGGTTCCACACCACCTCGGAAAGGGGGGCGGCGGCCTTCAGCACCTCGGCCATGGCGGCGGGGCCCTCACGGCGGCAGATGTCGTCCGGGTCCTTGCCCGACGGCATCATGGCGAAGCGGAGCGAAAATCCCGGCTTCAGCAGCGGCAGGGCGCGCTCGGCGCCCCGAAGCGCCGCTGCGCGGCCGGCACGGTCGCCGTCGAAACACAGAATCGGCTCGGGCGCGAACCGCCACAGCAGGGCGATCTGGGTTTCCGTCAGGGCGGTGCCCAGGGGGGCCACGGCGTTGGTGAAACCGGCCTGGGCCAGGGCGATCACATCCATATAGCCCTCGGCGACGATGATCTCGTTGTCCGCCGACGCCTTCTCGCGCGCGAGCGACAGGCCGTAGAGCATCTGGCCTTTGTGAAACAGCGGCGTGTCGGGGGAGTTCAGGTACTTGGGCTCGCCTTCGCCCATGACGCGGCCGCCAAACGCAACCGGGCGGCCGCGGGCGTCCATGATCGGGAACATGACCCGGTCGCGGAAGAAGTCGAACGAATCGCGGCCGTCCTTGCCCGGCGACACCAAGCGCGTTTCCAGCAGCAGGGCCGGGTCGGTGCCGCGCGCGGCGAGCTTGGTTTTGACGACGTTGCCGTTGGGCGCGTAACCGAGGCGGAAGCGCTTGATGGTTTCGTCGGTGAGGGCGCGGCCCTTGAGGTACTCCAGGGCCTTCTTGCCGTCGGGGCCGCGCAAGGCGTCTTCGAAAATGCCGCAGCCGGCTTCCACCGCCTGCTGCTGCAGGGTGGCGCGGGCGGCTTCCTGCACCTGCTCGACGCTCTTGCGCGGCATTTCCAGGCCGGCTTCTTCCGCCAGGCGCTCGACCGCCTCGGGGAAAGTCAGGTTCTGGGTCTTCATCAGGAAGGTGAAGACGTCCCCGTGCTCCTGCGTGGAAAAGCAGTGATAGAAGCCCTTCTCGTCGCTGACAGTGAAGGACGGCGATTTTTCGTGGGAGAACGGCGACAGCCCGATGAATTCGCGGCCGCGGCGGATCAGCTTGACCTTGCGGCCAACCACCGACGACACCGATATCCGGGCGCGAATCTCATCGAGGAACTGGGGCGTGAAGGTGGCCATTCGCACCTTAGCCGAGGTTGGCCTTCACTAAAGCTGAGGCCTTCGAGAAGTCCATCTGGCCGGCGTATTTCTCTTTGAGCACGGCCATGACCTTGCCCATGTCCTTGACGCTGGCGGCGCCGGTGTCGGCGATGGCGGCCTTGATGGCCGCGGTCTGCTCGGCTTCGTCCATCTGCTTGGGCATGAAGCTCTGGATGATGTCGATTTCCTCCTGCTCGCCCTTGGCGAGTTCCGGGCGGCCGCCTTTTTCGTACATCTCGATGCTTTCCCGGCGCTGCTTCACCATGCCGGTCATCATTTGCAGGATTTCTTCGTCGGGAATCGCGGTGATGCCCTTGGGGCGGGCGGCGATGTCCTTGTCCTTGAGGGCGGCCATGACCAGGCGGACGGTGTGCACCACCCGCTCCTTCTTCGTCTTAAGGCCGTCTTTCAACGCCTCGCTGAAGCGGGTGCGCAACATTTCTGTCTCAGATCCTGATGGTGGAAAGGCCAAAGGGCCGAAAGACCGAAACTATCCCAAACCGGCGCTTCCGCAAAGCGCGGAAAACACGTTCAAACCTGTGGAAAACTCCACGTTGAAGGAATGCGGCGCGCACACTTGACTCGGCGGTTTCCTGTGCGTAAACAGCGCCGATACTCACGGAAACAATCGCGCGGCTTCGGGCTGTCCACAGGGGTAACCACCCACGGACGGCAAGGCCGGATGCGAACAAAATTTTGGAGCTTTCCGCACCGATGGCCTCCGCAACCGCGTCTGAAAAGCCTGCCGGTGCAACGGCCGTTCTGGTCCTGCACGATGGCACGGTTTTTTGGGGACGCGGGCTGGGCGCCGCGGGGACCAACGTCGGCGAGGTGGTGTTCAACACCTCCATCACCGGCTACCAGGAAGTGCTGACGGATCTGTCCTACGCCGGGCAGATCATCACCTTCACCTTTCCCCACGTGGGCAATGTCGGGACCAATCCTGAGGACCTGGAGAGCATCACGCCGGCGGCGCGCGGACTTATCGTGCGCGACGACATCACCGAGCCCTCCAACTACCGCTCGCGCCAGCATCTCGACACCTGGCTCAAGTCCCACAATCTCATCTGCATCGCCGGCGTCGATACGCGCCGCCTGACGCGCCTGATCCGGACCAAGGGGCCGCCGACGGGCGTCATCTGCCACGACCCCAGCGGTAATTTCGATATCCCGGCGCTGCTGGCCCAGGCCAAGGCCTGGCCCGGCCTCAACGGCATGGACCTCGCCAAAGAGGTCACCTGCCGCCAGACGTATTCCTGGACGCGGGCGGCATGGTCCAAGACCGGCGGCTACGCCGAGCAGGACAATCCCAAGTATCATGTGGTCGCGGTGGATTACGGCGCCAAGCGCAACATCCTGCGCTGCCTGGCCGACGCCGGCTGCAAGGTGACCGTGGTGCCCGCCACCGCCACCGCCGACGACATCCTGCGCCACCAGCCCGACGGCGTGTTCCTGTCCAACGGCCCCGGCGATCCCGCCGCCACCGGCGTCTACGCCGTGCCGGAGCTGCAGAAAGTCATCGCCGCCGGGAAACCGGTGTTCGGGATCTGCCTGGGACATCAGTTGCTGGCGCTGGCCTTCGGCGCCAAGACCTACAAGCTGGACCGCGGCCACCGCGGCGCCAACCAGCCGGTGAAGGACCTGGAGACCGGCAAGGTGGAGATCACCTCGCAGAACCACGGCTTCTGCGTCGACCGCGACAGCCTGCCGAAGTCGGTGATTGAAACCCACACCTCGCTGTTCGACGGCATCGTCGAAGGCATGCGCAGCGTGGATAAGCCGGTGTTCTCGGTGCAGTACCACCCCGAGGCCTCGCCCGGCCCGCAGGACAGCCACTACCTTTTCCATCGCTTCACCAAGCTGATGGCCGACCAGAAAAAGAAGGCCTGAGGCGATGCCGAAACGGACAGACATCAAGAGCATCCTGATCATCGGCGCCGGGCCGATTGTCATCGGCCAGGCCTGCGAGTTCGACTACTCGGGCGCGCAAGCCTGTAAGGCGCTGCGCGAGGAGGGTTACCGCGTCATCCTGGTGAACTCCAATCCCGCCACCATCATGACCGACCCGGACATGGCCGACGCCACCTACGTCGAGCCGATCACGCCGGAGATGGTGACCAAGATCATCGAGAAGGAGCGCCCCGACGCGCTGCTGCCCACCATGGGCGGCCAGACCGGCCTCAACACCGCCATGAAGCTGGCGGATTCCGGCGTGCTGGCGAAATACGGCGTCGAGATGATCGCCGCCAAGCGCGACGTCATCCTCAAGGCCGAGGACCGCGAGCTGTTCCGCGACGCCATGACCAAGATCGGGTTGGAAAGCCCCAAGAGCCGCATGGTCAAGACGCTGGAGGAAGCGCGCGAGGCCGTGAAGGTGGTGGGCCTGCCCGCCATCATCCGCCCGTCGTTCACCATGGGCGGCGAAGGCGGCGGCATTGCCTACAACACCGAGGAATTCGAATACATCGTCGGCACCGGTCTCGCCGCATCGCCGGTGAAGACCGTGCTGGTGGAAGAGTCCGTGCTGGGCTGGAAAGAATACGAGATGGAAGTTGTCCGCGACAAAGCCGACAACTGCATCATCATCTGTTCCATCGAGAACGTGGACCCCATGGGCATCCACACCGGTGATTCCATCACCGTCGCGCCGGCGCTGACGCTCACCGACAAGGAATACCAGGTGATGCGCAACGCCTCGATCGCCTGCCTGCGCGAGATCGGCGTCGATACCGGCGGATCGAACGTGCAGTTCGCCGTGAACCCGGCCGATGGGCGCATGGTGGTGATCGAGATGAACCCGCGCGTGTCGCGGTCCTCGGCCCTGGCGTCCAAGGCCACCGGTTTCCCCATCGCGAAAATCGCCGCCAAGCTGGCCGTGGGCTACACGCTGGATGAGCTGGTCAACGACATCACCAAGGCGACGCCGGCCTCGTTCGAGCCGACCATCGACTACGTCGTCACCAAGATCCCGCGCTTCACCTTCGAGAAATTCCCCGACGCCGATCCGCTGCTGGGCACCGCCATGAAGTCCGTGGGCGAAGCCATGGCCGTGGGCCGCACCTTCGCCGAGAGCCTGCAGAAGGGCCTGCGCTCCATGGAGACCGGGCTCACCGGCCTCAACGACCTGCTCATGGACGATGCCGGCAAGCCCATCACCGACAAGAACACCTTGCGCGCCGCGCTGCCCAAGCCGCGCCCGGACCGCATCCTGCTGGCCGCGCAAGCGCTGCGTTATGGCCTCAGCGTTGAAGACATCCACGACGCCACCAAGTTCGATCCCTGGTTCCTGCGCCAGCTGGAAATCCTGGTGGCCGCCGAGAAGGCGGTCCAGGCCAACGGACTGCCCACGACTCAGGGCGAAATGCTGCGCCTGAAGAAGCTGGGCTTCTCCGACGCGCGCCTCGGGGAACTCACCGGCAAGAAGGCCATCGATGTGCGCACCCACCGCCGCGCGCTCAATGTGCGCCCGGTGTACAAGCGCATCGACACCTGCGCCGCCGAGTTCGCCTCGCCCACGCCCTATATGTATTCCTGCTACGAGGGCGACGGCCTCAACCCCGCGGAATGCGAGTCCGAACCCAGCGCCAAGACCAAGGTCGTGATCCTCGGCGGCGGTCCCAACCGCATCGGCCAGGGCATCGAGTTCGACTACTGCTGCGTCCACGCCGCCTTTGCGCTCCGCGACGCCGGCTTTGAGACCATCATGGTCAACTGCAACCCCGAGACCGTGTCCACGGACTACGACACCTCCGACCGTTTGTATTTCGAGCCGCTGACCGCCGAAGACGTCATCGAGCTCATCACCACCGAGCAGGCCAACGGCAAGCTCCTGGGCGTGATCGTGCAGCTTGGCGGCCAGACGCCGTTGAAGCTGTCCCACGCCCTGCAAGCCGCGGGCATCCCGATCCTGGGCACGTCGCCCGACGCCATCGACCTAGCCGAAGACCGCGAACGCTTCCAGCATCTGCTGGCTGACCTCAAGCTGCGCCAGCCCGCCAACGGCACCGCCTTCACGCTTGAAGAAGCCACGACGGCCGCGCACCGCATCGGCTACCCCGTCGTCATTCGCCCGTCTTATGTGTTGGGCGGCCGGGCGATGCGCATCGTCCATGACGATGCCGCGCTCGCCGAATACATGCGCGAGGCGGTGCGGGTCAGCGGCGACAACCCGGTGCTGATCGACTCATATCTCTCGGGCGCCATCGAAGTGGACGTGGACGCCCTGGCTGACGGCCAGGACGTCTATATCGCCGCCATCATGGAGCACATCGAGGAAGCCGGCATTCACTCCGGCGATTCCGCCTGCGCCCTGCCGCCCTACACCCTCAAGAAAGACGTGGTCGACGAGATCAAGCGTCAGACCGTCGCCCTCGCCAAGGCGCTCAAGGTCGTCGGCCTCATGAACGTGCAATACGCGGTCAAGGACGGCGTGGTGTACATCCTCGAGGTCAACCCGCGTGCCTCGCGCACGGTGCCGTTCGTCGCCAAGGCCACCGGCGTTCCGGTCGCCAAGCTCGCCGCGCGCATCATGGCCGGCGAGAAGCTGAAGGACCTGAACCTCGGCGCCGACTGGCAGGAACAGAACGCCAAGGCCGGGGTCAAAGGACACGTGGCGGTGAAAGAGGCCGTGTTCCCCTTCAACCGCTTCCCCGGCGTCGACATCGTGCTGGGACCGGAAATGAAATCCACCGGTGAGGTCATCGGCCTCGACCGCGACTTCCCGCGCGCTTTCGCCAAGTCGCAGCTTGCCGCCGGCACCATCCTGCCGCTCAAGGGCACGATCTTTATTTCGGTGCGCGACGGCGACAAAGAGGCCGCCTTCAGGATCGCGCAGCGCTTCACGGCCATGGGATTCAAGGTCATCGCCACCCGCGGCACGCAAAAAGCCCTCGCCGGCATGGGCATTGCGGTGGAAACGGTGAATAAAGTGGCCGAAGGCCGCCCGCACTGCGTCGATGCGATGATTTCGGGCAATGTTCAGATGGTTGTGAACACAACCGAGGGCGCTGCGTCGCTGAAAGACAGTTTTGCCATCCGCCGCACGGCGTTAACCCGCAATATCTGCCACTACACCACCCTTTCGGGGGCCGAAGCCGCCATCGAGGCCATTTCGGCCCTGAAGGACGGCGCCCTTGATGTTGCCCCCCTCCAATCCTATTTTAAGAGCTAGAGTGCAGTAGGCCCCGGGCTACACCCCGGGTAGTGGCCCTCACCCAACCCGGGTGTGGGCCTTCTATTCTTTCGGCGAGAGGGTGCGAACGTGGAAAAAATTCCAATGACGGCAGAAGGGCTGGAGCCGCTCAAGGTTGAGCTGCACCAGTTGAAGGCGGTCGAACGTTACGCAGTCATCAAGGCGATCGCGGAAGCGCGCGAGCACGGCGACCTGTCTGAAAACGCCGAGTACCACGCCGCGCGCGAACGCCAGAGCTTCATCGAGGGCCGCATCTCGGAGCTCGAGGACATCATCAGCCGCGCCGACGTCATCGACCTCAGCAAGCTGTCGGGCACCACCGTGCGCTTCGGCGCCAAGGTCACCGTGTCCGACATCGATAGCGATGAGGAAATCACCTACCAGCTCGTGGGTCCCTACGAAGCCGACCTGAAGAAGCACAAGATCTCGGTGCAGTCGCCCTTGGGCCGCGCGCTCATCGGCAAGACCGTGGGCGATACCGCCGAAGTCACGGCGCCGGGTGGTGGCAAGGCCTACGAAGTCCTGGGCGTGAAGTTTAAATAGCCCGCTACAGCGGCGGCTTGGTCCGGTCGGTCTTGATCCGGGCGAAGATCATGAATCCGATCGTCAGCAGCAGCATGACCACGGGCACCGCCACCGCGGTGGTGATCGTGCGGCCGAAGATGGTGCGCACAATAGGGCGGGTGACGCCTATGGCCACCAGGTACGCCAGGGTCGAGGCGAACCCCTGCCAGGTGTTGGGCATGGAGCCGTAACCGCCCATCGTCGCGATAAACCACGGCTTGCCCATCGACCGGTACCGGCAGGCTATTCGGCGGGAACGGTCAGCGGCGGTTGGGCCGGCTTGTCGCCGTCCACCGCAATCGGCACCCCGGGCAGATGTTTGGCGCTGCGGATCGCCAGGGCCGATTTGACGTGGGCGACTTTGGGCGCCGCGGTCAGTTTCTCGGTGACGAAGCGCTGATAGGCGTCCCAGTCCCTGGCCACCACCCGCAGCAGGAAATCCATCTCGCCGGCGAGCATGTGGCACTCGCGCACTTCGGGCCATTCCTTCACCAGGCTCTCGAAGGCCGACAAGTCGACCTCCGCCTGGCTGTTGAGGCCCACATGGGCGAACACCGTGACGGTGTACCCCAGGGCGGCCTGGTCCAGTTGGGCGTGATAGCCTTTGATGAACCCGGATTCCTCCAGGGCCCGCACACGGCGCAGGCACGGCGGCGCCGAAATTCCGGCGCGGCTGGCCAGGTCCACGTTGGTCATACGTCCATCCGCCTGCAGATCGCTCAGGATCTGGCGGTCGATACGGTCAAGTTTTACCCGCTGCATCTCGTCCCCATTCTGCCCGCCTGAATCTGATGCCGATTTTCATTGGCGCCTGGATTCCCCCGAATCCAGACTCAGCGGGCGCGAAAGATAATTACAAACCCCGGGTTGATGGAGCAATAGCAATCGACGCGCTTTTGCCGAATAACGCCATGCCGTTAACGCATAGACCCTGGCCGTGAGTTGCGGTGGACACATAGCGTCCGTATGTTAGCGCCACCTCAAACCTCTCCTGGCGGCGTCGGCACCTATAGTAATGGCGAATTATCACACCAAAGTTCTGATCCTGGGCTCCGGCCCCGCCGGCCTGACGGCGGCGATCTATGCCGCGCGCGCCAATCTGGCGCCCATCATCGTCGCGGGCATGCAGCCCGGCGGCCAGATGACCATCACCACCGATGTGGAGAACTACCCGGGCTTCCCGGACGTGATCCAGGGCCCATGGCTCATGGAGCAGTTCCAGAAGCAGGCGGAAAACGTCGGCACCAAGATCATGTCCGACCTGATCGTGAAGCTGGACCTGTCCAAGCGCCCCTTCACCTGCGTCGGCGATTCGGGCGACGTTTACACCGGCGACACCCTGGTCATCACCACCGGCGCCTCGGCGCGCTGGCTGGGTCTGCCCACCGAGAAGACCTTCCAGGGCTTCGGCGTCTCGGCCTGCGCCACCTGCGACGGCTTTTTCTTCCGCGGCAAACAGGTCGCGGTCGTCGGCGGCGGCAACACCGCGGTCGAGGAAGCGCTGTATCTCACCAATCACGCCACCAAGGTCACGCTCATCCACCGCCGCGATTCCCTGCGCGCCGAAAAAATCCTGCAGAAGCGCCTGTTCGAGCACCCCAAGATCGAAATGGTGTGGGACAGCGCCGTTGAAGAAGTGGTCGGCACCACGAAGCCTCTGGGCGTCACCGGCATTAAAGTAAAGAACGTCAAAACCGGCGCGCTGACCGACATCAAGGTCGACGGCCTGTTCGTGGCCATCGGCCACACGCCCAATACCGAGCTGTTCAAAGGCCTGCTGGATATGGACGAGAACGGCTACCTGATCACGGCGCACGACTCCACCCGCACCAACATCCCCGGCGTGTTTGCCGCCGGCGACGTACAGGACCATGTCTTCCGCCAGGCGGTCACCGCCGCCGGCACCGGCTGCATGGCCGCACTTGAAGCTGATCGTTTCCTTACCGCTCACGGATAGAAGCCTCGCGAGGGCACCATGTCACTGCGCACCACAGGACGGCTGGACTGGGACAAGCTCAGGGTTTTCCATGCCGTCGCCGACGCCGGCTCCTTCACCCGCGCCAGCGAGACCTTGAACCTCAGCCAGTCCGCGGTCAGCCGCCAGATCAGCGCGCTTGAAGAGTCGCTGGGCGTGAGCCTGTTTCACCGCCACGCCCGCGGCCTCATCCTCACCGAACAGGGCGACCTGCTCTACAAGACCGTGCACGACGTGTTCGCCAAGTTGAACAACGTCGAGACCCTGCTGACCGAGACCAAGGAAAACGCCGAAGGCCTGCTGCGTGTGACCACCACGGTGGCCTTCGGGTCCGTGTGGCTCACCAGCCGCCTCAAGGAATTCATCCGCGCCTATCCGGGCATCGAGGTCATGCTGCGGCTCGACGACCGCGAACTGGATCTCGCCATGCGCGAGGCCGACGTGGCGTTGCGCTTCAACGAGCCGCGCCAGCCGGATCTGGTGCAACGTCACTTGGGCTCCTTGCGCGGCAGCATCTATGCCTCGCCGGACTACCTGAAGGAACACGGCACGCCGCAGACGATCGAGGACCTGACGTCCCACCACCTCGTGACCTTCGGCGAAGGCATCTCGCCGGTGGCCTCCATCAACTGGCTGCCGGAGCTGCTGCAGAAGAAAAGCATCAGCCCCCATGTTTCGCTGCGGGTGAACAACATCTACGGCATCTACCGCGCGGTGCAGGCCGGCATTGGCATCGGCACCCTGCCCGAATACTTCATGCAGGAAGGCCGCGGCATCGTGCGCGTGCTGCCGGAAATCTTCGGGCCGCCGCTGGATTGCTACTTCGTCTATCCCGAAGAGCTGCGCCAATCGGCCCGAGTCTCGGTTTTCCGCGACTTCCTGGTGAAGGAACTGGCCAAGGCCAAGCTCCAGAACGCCGGCCTTGAAGGCAAAATCGAGCCTGCGCCGGGCGCCTAAGCCGTCATATTTCACTGGTCTGAAATGCTGCTCAACGGTTAGTTGCAGCTAACCCATTGTATTGCAGTGCGAAAACCATATGGGCATGGCCCACAGCCAGCTATGCGTTTAATGCATGGAAGTAAGAAGAAAATTCAATAGTGTTATGCCGCAGTGCCCACTAACGTATGCCTACATGTTGCGTCGCAGCACGGTCATCCCACCCTCCCGGGAACCCGAGACGGACGCAGCAACTCGGGCGATGACGGTCCTCCCCCGTCTCCCGCCCACTGGCTCAAGGACGAAAAGTCCTGGGTCACGTCCTCGGACGTTAAATCGAGCACTACCTAAATCGCCCTGGGTCCTCCCCCCGGGGCGATTTTATTTTGGGGCTTGGCCTTCGCGAGGCGTGGGGTGGGACACACGATTTTATGGCCCATCGTTAGGCACAAAAAAGCCCGCGGTAACAACCGCGGGCTTTTGTTTGAGGGCTCCAGACTCGGACTACGTCAAGCTGGCGCAGAACTTCTGGATGCGGGTGCAGGCTTCCACCAGCACCTTGTCGGAGGTGGCGTAGGAGATGCGCAGGTAAGGCGACAGGCCGAAGGCCGTGCCTTGCACCGTGGCCACCAGGGCCTCGTCCAGCAGGGCTTCAACGAAATCCGTGTCGGTGTTGATCTTGCGGCCCTTGGGCGTGGTCTTGCCGATGGCGCCGGCGCAGGACGGATAAACGTAAAACGCGCCTTCGGGGACCAGGCAGGAGATGCCCTTGGCCTCGTTCAGCATCTTCACCACCAGGTCGCGGCGGCGCTTGAAAGCTTCGTTGCGCTCCACCAGGAAGTCGAGGGACCCGTCGAGGGCGGCCACGGTCGCCGCCTGGGTGATGGACGACGGGTGGGTGGCGCTCTGGGACTGGAGCATGTTCATGGCCTTGATCAGCTCCACCGGGCCGCAGGCGTAGCCCATGCGCCAGCCGGTCATGGAATAGGCCTTGGACACGCCGTTCATGGTCAAGGTGCGGTCGAGCAACTTGGGCTCGAGCTGGGCGATGGTCGAGAACTTGAAGCCGTCATAGGTCAGGTGCTCGTACATGTCGTCGGTCATGACCCAGACATGGGGGTGCTTCAACAGCACCGCCGCCAGGGCGCGCAGCTCGGCCTCGGTATAGGCGGCGCCCGTGGGATTGCTGGGGGAATTGAGCACCAGCCACTTGGTCTTGGGGGTGATGGCCTCGTCCAGGGCTTCCGGCGTCAGCTTGAACCGGCTGTTCTCGCCGCAGGGCACGAACACCGGGGTGCCGCCGCAGAGCAGGACGATATCGGGATAGCTCACCCAGTAGGGCGACGGCACGATGACTTCGTCGCCTTCCTGCACGGTAGCAAGGAAGGCATTGAAGATCACCTGCTTGCCGCCGACGCCGAGAGTCACCTGCTCGGGCTTGTAATCCAGTCCGTTCTCACGCTTGAACTTGCCGACGATGGACTTGCGCAGGGCCGGCGTGCCGTTGGGCGGCGTGTATTTGGTCTCGCCGCGGTCGATGGCGGCCTTACCGGCGTCCTTGATGTGCTGCGGGGTGTCGAAGTCCGGCTCGCCGGCGCCCAGGCCGATGACGTCCAGGCCGCTCGCCTTCAGCTCCTGGGCCTTGGCGGTCGACGCCACGGTGGGCGACGGTTTCACGGCGGCAAGACGCTTGGCGAGGATCGACACGGTTAATGCTCCAATACCGGGGTTAAAACGCGCCGTAACCTACTTCCCGCGCCGTTTTCGGGCAACCGCGATCGTGGCCTAGTCTAGGTGAATCTTGCCCGTCATGACCGCCACGCATGGTCCGCCGATGCGCGCCGCCACCACCTGGCCGCCGCGCTTGTCGGCCTCGCCCTTCATCAGGCTGGGCCGGCCCATTTCGACCCCCTGGCGGATGTCGAACTTGAGCGTCAGATCGGCCGCCGGATCGAAGCTGGCGCGCAGCGCGGTCAACGCCGCGCCCGCGGATCCCGTGGCCGCGTCCTCGCCCACGCCCATATTGGGCGCGAACATGCGCGCATGGAGCGCGGTGGCGCCGGTGCGGGCATAGATCATGACCCCGTCGGCGCCGTGCACCGGGAAATGTTTATGGAACTTGGCCGGCTCAGGCCGGGCGCGGACGACGGCGGCGCTGTCTTGCAGTTCCACGAACACAAACGGCACGCCCACGGAGGCCGCCGTGGGCGGATGAACCGTGGTGGAAATATCCGCAAGCGTGAGACCGAGGCAGTCGGCCATCACGGCAGCATCGGCGTCGCCCAGGCGCTTCAACGGTTTCGGCGCCGTCACCAGGGCGTTGGTCACCTTTCCGCCCGCGCGTTCGAGCGCAATGGACACCAGGCCGGCGCCTTCCTCGAACACCAACGTGTTGCCCACCGCCTTGCCGAACAGTTCGCCCATGCCGCCAATCACGAAGGCGGTACCGACATTGGGGTGGCCGGCGAAAGGCATTTCCAGCACCGGCGTGAAAATACGCACCGCGGCGGTATTGGCCGGGTCCTTGGGTGGAAACACGAAGGTGGATTCGGCGTAGTTGAATTCGGCCGCGAGCTGCTGCATGGCCGCGGTGTCGAGTCCGCGGGCGTCAGTCAACACCGCCAGTTGGTTGCCGCCGAATCGCGTGGGCGTGAAAACATCGACAGTTTCAAACGTGTATTCGGCCATGGCGACTCTCCTGTTCGGCGCGCCATCTTACAGAGGCCGGGGTGGCGCGACACCCCGCGCGTGCCTACATTGGGAGCCCCTGTTTTGCGAGCCTCCCGACCATGACCACCGTTACCGTTCCGCTCTACGCCAAGCCGCCGGCGGGCCCCAGAGCCAACTTCAAGCTGGTGAGCGACTACACCCCGGCCGGCGACCAGCCCACCGCCATCAAGAGCCTCGTCAGCGGCCTTGAGGCCAAGGAGCGCGACCAGGTGCTGCTCGGCGTCACCGGCTCGGGCAAGACCTTCACCGTGGCGCAGATCATCACCGCCATGGGCCGGCCGTCCTTGATCCTCGCGCCCAACAAGACCCTGGCGGCGCAGCTCTACGGTGAGATGAAGAACTTCTTTCCGGAAAACGCGGTCGAATATTTCGTCTCGTACTACGATTATTACCAGCCCGAAGCCTATGTGCCGCGCACCGACACCTATATCGAGAAAGACTCCAGCATCAACGAGCAGATCGACCGCATGCGCCATGCGGCGACGCGCTCGATTCTGGAGCGCCGCGACACCATCATCGTCGCCTCGGTAAGCTGCATCTACGGCATCGGCTCGGTGGAATCCTACGCCCGCATGACGATTCCCCTGAAGGCCGGCGCTTCGATCCCGCGCGCGGAATTGCTCAAGCAACTGGTCGCCTTGCAGTACAAGCGCAATGACCTCGACTTTCACCGCGGCACCTTCCGTGTGCGCGGCGACGTGGTGGAGATTTTCCCGGCGCACTACGAGGACCGGGCCTGGCGGGTGTCGCTGTTCGGCGACGATATCGAATTCCTGCATGAGTTCGACCCCCTCACCGGCGAGAAAACCGCCGAGTCGGTGGAAGAAGTGGTCTATCCGTCCAGCCACTACGTGACGCCGCGCCCGGCCCTGTCCCAGGCCATGAAGGGCATCCGCGCTGAGCTGAAGGAACGCCTGGTGGAATTCAACAACCAGGGCAAGCTGCTGGAAGCGCAGCGCCTGGAACAGCGCTGCATGTTCGATCTCGAGATGCTCGAAACCACCGGCCACTGCAAAAGCATCGAGAACTATTCCCGCTTCCTTACCGGCCGCAATGCCGGCGAACCGCCGCCGACGTTGTTCGAGTATCTGCCCGAAGATGCGCTGCTGTTCGTGGACGAGAGCCACGTGGCGGTGCCGCAGATCGGCGGCATGTTCAAAGGCGACTATGCGCGCAAATCAACCCTGTCGGAGTTCGGATTCCGCCTGCCCTCCTGCACCGACAACCGCCCCCTCAAGTTCGAGGAGTGGGATGTGATGCGGCCCGACACGGTGTTTGTCTCGGCGACGCCGGGCCCGTGGGAGATGAACCGCACCAGCGGCGCCTTCGTCGAACAGGTGATCCGCCCCACCGGCCTCATCGATCCGGTATGCATCATCCGGCCCGCAGACAAGCAGGTGGACGACCTCCTCGGCGAAGTCAAAGCCGTGGCCGCAAAGGGTATGCGCACCCTGGTGACCACCCTCACCAAGCGCATGGCCGAGGACCTGACCGAATACCTGCACGAGAACGGCGTGCGCGTGCGTTACATGCATTCCGACATCGAGACTTTGGAGCGCATCGAGATCATCCGTGACTTGCGCCTCGGCGCCTTCGACGTGCTGATCGGAATCAACCTGCTGCGCGAGGGCCTCGATATCCCCGAGTGCGGCCTGGTGGCGATCCTGGACGCGGACAAGGAAGGCTTCCTGCGGTCCCAGACCTCGCTGATCCAGACCATCGGCCGCGCGGCGCGCAATCTCGACGGCCGCGTCATCCTGTATGCCGACCGGATGACCGATTCCATGACCCGCGCCATCGGCGAGACCAACCGGAGGCGCGAGAAGCAACAGGCTTTCAACATCGCCAACGGCATCACGCCGGAATCCGTGCGCTCGCGCATCAACGATGTGCTCGACAGCGTCTACGAACAGGACCGGCTCACCGTCAGCACCGGCCTGGCGGAAGAACCCCACCTCATCGGCCACAATCTGCGCGCCACCATCACCGACCTCGAGAAGAAGATGCGCAAGGCTGCCGCAGACCTGGAGTTCGAGGTCGCCGCCCGCCTGCGCGACGAAATCAAACGCCTGGAGAGCCTGGCGCTCGAATACGGCGGCGATAGCGATGGCATTGGCGGATCGGGCGAGCCGATGGAGCCGTCACAACTGCCCAGCCAGGACGCGGCGCGCAAGTCTGTGCGTCACCGTAACAGCAAGAGCGGTCATGCCACGGGGCGGCGCAAAGGTCGCTAGGGGTGAGAGGCGGGCGCCGGATGTCCGGCCTTGAGCCGGCGGAACGACATCACGCTGAAGGGGATGGTTCCGAGCAGGCCAATGCCCAGGATACTCAACGTGGCCCAGGGCTCGGTCACCAGGAACGCCGTCACGGCGCCGATGGCGACCATCATCGGCACCACCCAGTGGGGCTTCAGGCGCATGTGCTTGCCGGAATAGACCGGAACCTGGCTGACCATGAGCAGGGATGAGCACAGCAGGAAGGCGCCCACGACCACCGGCTTGGCGAAGAAATCCTCGCCGGTCTGCAGCCACAGGATCAAGGGCAGCACGGCGATGCCACCGCCGAAAGGCGACGGCACACCGGTGAAATAGTTATGCGCCCAATGCGGCAGGTCGGGCTCGCCGATCATGGTGTTGAAGCGCGCCAGTCTCAAAACGCAGCACACGGCATGCAGCAGGCACAGGGCCCAACCGATGCTGCCGGCCGCGTTCATCGCCCACAGGTACATGATCATCGCCGGCGCTACGCCGAAGCTGATGGCATCGGCGAGCGAATCCAGTTCCGCGCCGAACTTGGTGGTGCCGCGCAGCATGCGCGCCACCCGGCCGTCGACGCCGTCGAGCATGGCGGCCGCCACCAGGGCGATGATCGCCCGGTCCCACTGGTCGTTGATGGCGTAGCGGATGGCGGTCAGGCCGGCGCAGGCCGCCATCATGGTCAGCACGTTGGGGAAGATGCGGTTGAACGACAGGCTCTTCAGCCGCCGGGCGGCGCCGTCGCGAGCGCGGCCCAACGGGCCGCGCAGACGCCGCGGCGCGTCGTCGTCGGTGAGGTCGTTGTCGTCGTCTTCGGCCACGGGGCTGCCTTTACTGCTACCGGACTTCGCCGTCGCGGTCGCCCTCGCTCAACGTCATGTCGGCAAGGATTGTTTCACCGGCCACCGCCTTCTGGCCCACTGCAACCAGGGAGTTCACCCCGGGCGGGAGATAGACGTCGAGCCGGCTGCCGAAGCGGATCATACCGAAGCGCTGGCCGGTCAGGAGCTGCTGCCCCTCGCGCACGTCGCAACGGATGCGCCGCGCCACCAACCCTGCGATCTGCACCACGGCGAACTCCTTGCCGTCGGCGGTACGGATGGCGAGGGCCTGGCGCTCGTTGTCTTCGCTAGCCTTGTCGAGGGTGGCGTTGAGGAATTTGCCCTGGAAGTATTCTTCCTTGATCACCGTGCCGGCGATGGGCG
>CANISR010000042.1 GCA_947470105.1 Fidelibacterota bacterium
TGGCTACTAACGCCGACCGCCTTGTTACGACGCGGCTCCGGGCCCAGATCCAGCCGGCGTCGGCCAACCAACTCGTGCGCCCGGATGGGACCTTTCACACCTTGCCGGGGCAGGGTGGTGTCGTGACCGGCATCAAACTTGGCGATGTTGCCGGAAAATGGGCGGGCGATCATGTAGAGCCCGGCGTTTCGCTCGGTCATTCAGATCCTCAGGCCAATCACGCGGTGAGGTTCTTGTCCTGCGTCGGAAATCCGGTGGAAGTTTTGAACGGGCCGGCAGCCGGTGCACGGGGGCTGGTTTTCGGTAAGCACGGCGCCGTCCTCGCCATGTTCGCGCCGGACGTTCTGGAGCATCTGGCGTCAGGTGACTGCATCCGCATCGACGCCCAAGGCATCGGGCTCACGGACGATGAATTTCCCGACCTCACTTTTCATTCCTGCAGCCCGGCGCTGTTTGCGGCCATGGCTGAAAAGGCAGGCGATGGTCGCCTCCATATCAAAGTTGCCGCGGTGCTGCCGTCGGTAGCGGCGGCCGCCGGCATCGGCATGCCGGCAGCGATGTTCAACATGGACCTGCACACATCGAGCGCGCCGGTCGCCCACATGGCCAAGGGATTGCGGTTCGGTGATCTGGTGGCGGTGATGGATCAGGATCACCGCTTTGGCCGCCAACACCGCAAAGGTTGGGCCATGGTCGGAATCGTGTCCCATGGCACTGCCACCGGCGGCGGGCACGGGCTGGGGCTTATGACGTTGATGACTGCGCCCGCCGACCGGCTGGTCTTCGACGTTAGCGACAAAGGGCAATTGGCGCATCTGCTGCCCCTGCCGTGGGAGTGCGCATAATGCCTCTCAAGACAAACAGCGCAGATCTGGTAACCGCCAATATCGCGGGGCGCATCGCACCTGCGCGCATCCATCCCGAGGCCATGAACATCGACCCCGAGGGCAGGGCCCGACCTTTGCCCGGCACCGGCGGAATTGCCTTGGGTGTCCACGCGGGCGACTTGGCGGCGCGCTGGGTGGGCGATCACCTGATGCCCGGCGCCAGCATCGAGGACGCGGTGGCCACGCCGGCACAACCCGGCGCGCTTCATCTCCTCAGCTGTATCGGCAACCGTGTACGTGACGCCGCGGGTAAGACCATTGGCGTAGTAGCAGGTAAGCGCGGCGGTCTGGCGCCGGGGTTCTGGGCGCCGCAATTGGTGGGCGTCGAAGTGAGCGACGCCATTGCCGCCACTCTGAACTGCGAGGACAGGATCGTTGTAGAGACGGTCGGGCGTGGATTGAAACTTGCCGATCACCCCGGCGTCATCCTCAGTAACGTGTCTCCGCGATTGCTGGATGCATTGCCGATTGGCGAAAGATCGAGCGCGTTGACCTGCGAGGTCTGCGCGTTCATCCCTCCTGAAGTTGCCGGCGCGGGGCTGGGGCAGGACAGTTGGGTGGGCGACTTGGAAATAACCGATCATGCCCTTGCGGCAGGACTGCGCTTCGGCGATCTGGTGGCCTTCACCGATATAGACAGCGCGGTCACGCGCTACTATCAGCCCGGCATGGTATCGATCGGGCTGGTCAGCCACGGCCCCGGCCACGCACCCGGCCACGGCGTGGGGGTCACGATCCTGCTGACCGCGCGGGCGGAACATCTTCATCCGGTGATTGGGCAGGCCGGCATGGCCAACGTGTTGATAGGCTGGTCCACATGACGTTCTCAATCGCAGCCGTCGATCCAGCCACAGGCGATGCTGGCGTGGCCGTCGCGTCGAAATTCCTGGCGGTTGGCAACATCGTGCCGTGGCTCGAAGCCGGCGTAGGCGCCATCGCAACCCAGGCGCTGTGTAACGCGACCTATGGTCCCGAGGGATTGAAGCTACTCGCCGGGGCAGATGCCAACACGGCGCTGGACCGCCTCTTGGCGGCGGATGCCGGCCGGGACCGGCGCCAGGTGGGCATCGTCGACAGCCGCGGTAACGCCGCGAGCCATACCGGGACCGGCTGTCATGGGTGGGCCGGCCATCGCACTGGCTCTGGTTACGCCGCGCAGGGAAACTGCCTCGCAGGCGAAGCTGTCGTTGCCGCTATGGCGAGCACGTTCGAAACGACGCCTGGGCCGCTGTATCAACGATTGTTTGCGGCCCTCACGGCCGGGGACGCCGCCGGCGGCGACCGGCGTGGGCGCCAGTCCGTAGCGCTCAAGGTGCTGCGCAAGGGAGCCGGCTACCAAGGGCTGAGTGACATCGTCATGGACCTGCGTGTCGACGATGCGCCTGATCCGTTTGGCGAGCTTAGCCGGCTCATGGACCTGCACCGGCTTTATTTCTTCACCGGCGACTGCGCGCGGCTGGCGCTGGACGGCGACGTTCTCGAAACCCTCCGGGCCATCATGAAGCGGGCCGGCCACGGCGATGACTTTGGCCCCGGCTGGAGCGCGGGTGTTGGCCAGGCCATCGACGCCTTTATCGGCAACGAAAACCTGGAAGAGCGTTTTGATCTCAGGTCCCGGTCCATCGACAAATTGGCGCTTGATTACTTGGCTGGCCTGTACCCCTGATCCCCGCCTGATTTCCGGTTCCATTCTAAAGGCGCGTGGCGGCGGGGGCTGGCCGGCGGTAGAGTTGAGCATGGGACCTGAGGGAAGCGGGGTAAGCATGAGCGACACCACCTTCGGACGATGGACGACGTCGGCTGCGGCGATCTTGGTGGCAGTTCTGGCGGCATACCCCGCCGCATCTCAATCCACCGGCAAACCGGCGCCAACGAAAATGGCTCCGATCTTCGAGGTCGATCCGTACTGGCCGCGGCCGCTGCCCAATCACTGGGTGACCGGGTCCACCATCGGCCTGTCGATCGACGCCAGTGACAATGTCTGGACGATCCATCGCCCCGAAACGGTGGAAGCCAATCTCAAGGCCGCCGATCTTACAGTGGCTGATGCGGTGGATAACGAAGTTGGCGCCTACGCGCCGGGACCGGTGAACAGGACCGCCCCTATCGGCGCCTGCTGCAAGGTGGCGCCTCCGGTGCTGGTCTACGACGCTGCCGGAAACCTGCTCAAGTCATGGGGCGGGAAGGGGCAGGGGTATGATTGGCCCGACAGCAATCACGGCATCACCGTCGATCACAATGGCAATGTCTGGTTGGCCGGGAACGGCGAGAAGGACACGCAGATATTGAAGTTCACGGGCGAGGGCAAGTTTCTGCTGCAGCTCGGCCGCCACGGTGTTCACAACGGCAGCAACGATCTCGAGAATTTCTGGAAACCCACGCGTATCTTCGCCGATGCGACGGCCAACGAGGTCTATGTCTCCGACGGCTACGGCAACCGGCGGATCATGGTGCTGGATGCGGAGAGCGGCAAATACAAGCGCCATTGGGGTGCTTACGGCGCCAGGCCCGACGACGCCAAGCTGCCGCCCTACAATCCGTCGTCGCCACCGGCAAAGCAATTCTCCACGGTCCACTGCGTCATCGTGGCCAATGACGGCTTGGTCTATGTCTGCGACCGGGTCAACGACCGCATCCAGGTGTTCAAGAAAGACGGGACCTTCGTCAAGGAAGCGGCCATTGATCCGAAGACCTACCGCTCCGGGTCGGTCTGGGACATGGCGTTCTCGCGCGATCCGCAGCAGACCTACATCTACGCCGCCAACGGCGTGGACGAGAAGGTTAACATCCTCCTGCGCGCGACATTGGAAGTGCTGACGTCATTCGGTGACGGCGGGCGGCAACCCGGGCAGTTCTTCGGCGTCCATAATCTGGCGACGGACTCGAAGGGCAATCTCTACACGGCGGAAACCTACACGGGTGCCCGCGTGCAGCGGTTCATCTACAAAGGGCTCGGTCCGGTGACCAAGAGCGGCCAAGGTGCCCCTTGGCCAGCTGCCAAGTAGAGGCGGAACCCGGCGTATCGCCCTATCCAGTTGTAATATATGATAAAATTAAGATGTTGCCACAGTTCAGGTTTCGTCATGGGTTCATTACCGAGATTTGCGACGCAATCTGACGCATTTTAAGGTATTTTAAGGAGTTACGCCTGTCGGGAGGGCGCAGCGTGGGAGAAACTGCGGGTAGGACCGAATTTTCGGTATCTGGCGCAGGCCACGTGCTTCTCTCCCGAGGTTTATGAGGAGGGTTGGTTTACGTGAGGCTGGTTTCTCGATTTACATCTGTTGGCGTACTCGGCCTCGTGGCGGGTATAGGTTTGGCGGCGTGTTCGGACTCTGCGCCCAACCGCCCCGCAGCCAAGACCTCTGCCGTGACGGCGGTGACGCAATACGCCGGAACCCCCGCCCGCGTGCGCCGCATGACGCCCGATCAGTACACCAACACCATTAGTTACGTGTTCGGCGACGATCTCAGTATCGGTGAGCCGTTCGCACCCTTGCCGCGCACCGACGGCCTGCTGGCCTCCGGTGCGTCGTCGGCGGGTATGACCGCCGGCGAACTCCAGCAGCTGCAGCGCAGCGCGTCGCAAATCGCGGCTCAGGTTGTAGACAAGGGCAACCCGGGCGAGCGGACGTCGCCCCGCCGCGATTTCCTGGTGCCGTGCAAACCGGCCGCTCTCGACGCGGTCGACGACGCCTGCGCCGCGAAGTTCATCAAACAGACCGGCCGGCTGCTCTATCGCCATACCCTGAGCGACGCGACGGTGACTGACCTGGTCGGCAGCGCCCGCAAGGGCGCAACCGAGCTCAAGGATTTCTACGCCGGCCTCGCCACCGTCATCGAAGGCATGTTGATCGATCCGGGTGTTCTGCTGATCACCGACACCGCCGAGTCCGATCCCAACCATCCGGGCAAGAAAAGGCTGACGGCCTACGCACTGGCCTCGCGCCTGTCCTTCTTCCTGTGGGACGCAGCCCCTGACGACGCGCTGCTCAAGGCGGCGGAAAGCGGCGCGCTCTATACCAAAAAGGGCCGCGCAGCCGCGGTCGACGCCATGATCGCCAGCCCGCGCCTTGCCGCCGGTGTGCGCGCCTTCTTCGACGACATGTTCGGCTTCGAAGAGTTCGTGATCACCGCCAAGGACCCCAAGACCTATCCGATGATTACCGGGCAGACTTTGGTGGATGCGCGCGAACAGACCCTGCGCACGGTGACCGATCACCTGATCACGCGCCGCGGCGATTACCGCGACCTGTTCCTGACCCGCAACACCTTCATCTCGCCGACGCTGGCGCCGGTCTACGGCGTGCCGTCGACCACCGGCTGGTCTCCTTACGAATTCCCGGCAGACGCTCACCGCGCGGGCATCCTGTCCCAGATCAGCTTCCTTGCGTTGCATTCGCATCCGGCGCGCAGCTCGGCTACCAAGCGCGGCAAGGCCTTGCGCGAACTGCTGCTGTGTCAACGCGTGCCGCCGCCGCCGCCAAATGTGGACTTCTCCGCGGTGGAAAACCCCGACCCCACCTTACGCACCGCGCGCGAGCGGTTGACGCGGCACAGTATCAACCCTGTCTGCGCCGGCTGTCACAAGATCACCGATCCCATCGGCCTCGCCCTTGAAACCTTTGATGGCGCCGGCCGCTATCGTGAGGCCGAGAAGGGCGTGAAGCTCGACACCTCCGGCAGCCTGGACGGCAAAACCTTCAACTCATCTGAAGGCCTGGGCCAGGCGCTGCACGACCATCCGCAACTGGCGTCATGCCTGGTCAAGCGCGTTTACAGCTTCGGCACCGGCGGCCCGCTGTCGGCGGCCGATACGCCGGCGGTTGAAGCCCTGAGCACGGCCTTCGCGCAGACCGGATATAAGGTTCCGGACCTGCTCAGAATGATAGCGCTGAGCGATGCCTTCGCTGAAGTCGTAGAGATCCCGCCCGCGCCGGCAAAGTCCGCCGCCGCAGGGCAGCACCAAGTCGCACAATGAATATGAGGGAGATGGCCATGAACGGGTTTAATCGGCGCCGGGTTCTTCGCGGGATGCTCGACGGCACCGCGGTTTGTGTCGCCCTGCCGCTGCTCAATTGCTTCCTGAACGGAAACGGCACTGCGCTCGCGGACGGATCTAAGCTTCCGGTCCGCTTCGGCACTTGGCAGTGGGGTCTTGGCCTCAATCGCGCGGTCTTCACGCCGAAGAAAGTCGGCGCCAATTTCGATCTGCCCGAGGAAATCGCCTCGCTCGCACCGGTGCAGAAGCACATCAACCTGTTCAGCAACTTCGACTGTTTCCGCGACGCCGCGCCGAACCTTTGCCACAAGACCGGATGGGTCATCATGCGCGCCGGGATCGCGCCCGCGAATCAGGGCGACCTGCCTGGCGAGACCCTCGACGTCACCATCGCCAAGAAGATCAGCACCACGACGCGCTTCCAGACCCTGACCGCCACCGCGACGGGCAACGTGCGCGACAGCTATTCTTATGAGAACGCGAAGTCGGTCAATATCGCCGACTGGTCGCCGATGCAGTTCTACGCCAAGTTGTTTGGCGAAGACTTCCAGGACCCGAACCTGCCCGAGTTCAAGCCCAGCGCCCGCACCATGGTGCGCAAGAGCGTGCTCACGGGCGTGCTCGACCGCACCAAGGAATTGACCAAGACCGTCGGCGCCGAAGACAAGGCCCGCATCGACCAATACTTCAGCGGCCTTCGGGACCTTGAACGCCAGTTCGACCAGCAGCTCCAGAAGCCTGAGCCGCGCGCCGCTTGCCATCCCGCCAAGGCGCCGACGGAAGACGCCAAGCCCGGCATGGACCACGAGTTGGTCGCCCAGCGCCACAAGCTGATGACCGAGCTCATGGTCATGGCGGTCGCCTGCGACCAAACCCGTGTGTTCAATATGGCCACCTCCGCCCAGCAGGCGGCGACCACCAAGCCCGGCTACGACAAGCCGCACCACACCGCCACACACGAAGAGCCGATCGACGCGCAGCTCGGCTATCAGAAAGAAGTGTCCTGGTTCATCCGCCGCGAGATGGAACTGTGGGCGGAATATGTGGCGGCCTTCGCCAAGTTCAAGGAAGGCGACGGCACGCTGCTCGACAACATGCTGATCTATGCCTCCACCGACCAGTCGCTGGCGCGTTTGCACCAGATCGACGGCCTGCCCATGTTCACGGCGGGCAAGGCGGGCGGAAAGCTCAAGACCGGCCTGCATCTCGACGGCAAAGGCGGCGCGGGCACGCGTCTCGGCTACACCGCGATGAAGGTGTTCGGACTGGACAACGCCTCTTGGGGCACCCAGTCGAACAACACCTCGAAAGAAATCGGGGAAATCCTCGTCTAGCGGCCGCCTGAAGGGAGAAGTCTATGCGTTACCTCTTTGCCGCCGCCGGCGCACTGGCCGTGGCCTTTACGGCCTCGGCCTTCGCCGCGGACGCTTCCAAGTCCACCGCGATGCGCGAGGACTATATCCGCCCGCCAATGCCGGCCGGCTTTCAGATCGTGCCCACGGAGCTCGAAGGCCCGGTATTCGCCGACTCCAAGGGTATGACGTTCTATATCTGGCCGTATAAGACCATGCGGGTTGGTAATGCCGGCGACAACGAGAACATGTCGGCCTGCGATACCAAGCCAACCACCGAAACCGCGGGCATGATGAGCCCTTATCCGCCCGGCCTGGTGCTGCCGGAACTGGATAAGCGCCTGTCCTGCGCGCAGGTATGGCCGCCCGCATATGCCTCCGATACCGACAAGCCCGTCGGCAACTTCTCCGTCATCACCCGTTCCGACGGCAAGAAGCAGTGGGCCTTCAACAAGAAGGCGCTCTACACCTCGATCCTCGACAAGCAGCCCGGGGATGTTATGGGCGCCACCGGGCGCCGCGAACGCGGCGACGGTCCGGCCGAGCGTGAGCCGGTCGGCCCCGCGCCGAACATTCCGCCGGGTTTCGCGGTCATCACCACCGCTAAAGGCCGCCTGCTATTGAACGACAAGAACTACTCGGTCTACACCTACGACAAGGACCAGCCAAACAAGTCCAACTGCGTCGGTACGTGCGCCGAGATGTGGGCCCCGGTGATCGCCCCGGCGGCGATCCAGCCGACCGGAGAATGGTCGGTGGTCGAACGAGCGCCGGGCGTGCGCCAGTGGGCGTTCCGCAAGAAGCCGCTGTATACCTCTACTCAGGACACCAAGACCTGGAGCTATCAGGGCAGCGACACCCCGGGCTGGCGCAATGTCTTCACCCAGGTCGCGCCGGCGTTCCCGCAAGGTTTCACCGTCGTCGATAACGAAGTTGGCGAAACGCTGATCGGCCCCAATGGACGGGCGGTTTACTTCTATACCTGCGGCGATGACTCCAAGGACCAGCTTGCTTGCGATCATCCCGCGGCACCCCAGGCTTACCGCATCGCGGTTTGCGGCGGCGGCAGCGTAGAGAAGTGCAATCAGCGTTGGCCGTACCTTCAGGCGGCGGCGGACGCCAAGAGCACCAGCCGCTCTTGGACCATCATGGAGATCGACCCCAAGACCGGGCATCACGCGACACCGGGACAGGCGGGCGCCATAAGGGTATGGGCCTTCCGCGACCGGCCGCTGTTCAACTTCTTCGGCGACACCAAGCCCCTCGATCTCTACGGCAATACCTGGGGCGAGTTTAACGGCAAGCGCAACGGGTTCCGTGCGTTCGTCGTCCGTGACGATTTCTTCGACGCTGCCAATTAGGGAGTAGAAGATATGAAACAAAATCTTGCACGCGCCTTCTCGGTCTGTGCGTTGGGCGCTACCCTCGCAGTTGGCGGCGCGGCGTCCGCCGACGACACCATCGTCAACAATGTCCGCGACCGCAGCATCGCCTATGCGGTGAGCGGCGGGCACTGGGGCATTTATCAGACCGGTGACGGCAAGGCGGAATGCCCCGACGGCCTTAACGATGTCGGTCCGCGCGAGACCTTCAAGATGCTGTTCCCCGATGACGGCACCAAGCGCTCGGTCGTCGATACCCAGCTCGCGCGTGAAGCGGCGATCTGGGCGCCCGAGGACAAGGAATATAAATTTCCCTATCACCTGGCCGGCGGCAAGGTCGGCCTTGGCCTGAACCTCGACGGTAAGGTCGGACCTAACGACTTCACCACACCGGACGGCGAGAAGGGCATCGACAACCAGTTGTTCCGGGCTATGGGCTGCCTGCGCTGGCTGCGCGGCCCGGACGGGATCGGCTATCACTTCAGCGATCTCTACATGAAGCAGTTCAACTACAACCGCGCCCTGATCGAACTCACCAATGTCGATAGCCTGGCCGATGATCCGGACGTGGATGTCACCATCTACCGCGGTCTCGATTCACTGATGGCCGACGCCACCGGCGCCAAGACCATGCCCGGCGGCACCCAGCGCATCGACGCCAAGTTCGGTCAGAAGTTCATCACCCACCTGAAGGGCAAGATCGTCGCCGGCGTGTTGACCACCGAGCCGGTGAAGGAAATGTATTGGCCGTTTGCCTGGTTCGGCGGTAACCCCGGCGCCCAGCACATCCTCGACATGCGTATGAAGCTGAAGCTGACCCAGGAAGCCGCCAACGGCTTCATCGGCGGCTATGAGAATCTGGAGGAGTGGTACTACGGGCTCGCCCGCGGCCGTTCGACCCACCACCTGGCCTACGGCTCGGTGTCGGCGCCGGGTGTCTATCAGGCGATCCACAAGCTGGCCGACGCCTATCCGGATGCCTCTGGGAAAAATACGGCGATCTCCATGGCCTGGGGCACCGACCTGACCCAGGTGTTCATCCAGCGGCGGCCGCAAGAAGTTGCTGCAGCCCCGGCCTCCGCGCCTTCCAAGAGCGAACCCGCGGGCGGCCGCCACTAACACCGCATCTGCTGCTTCAAAAGGGGCGCCGGTTGGCGCCCCTTTTTTTTGTGGGCGGGGGGAGCCGCGCTATATGATTAAACTCACTGATCATATTACAATAAATCACTGTAACCCTCCGGACGCGGGGCCATACTCGGGGCCATGCCGCGCGAGGGGGAGAAACCGTGCGGGACGGCATGTCGTGCCGTTTTTGTTTAGGGGGGCTTACTTTGGCGAGACCTTGTTCGGCCGCGACTCACTCGACCATGCGCGGTCTGCTGAACTTCGCGTCGGTCGTGGCCCTCGGGGCTGCACTGCTCGCCACCGGCGCCCCTGCATCGGCGAAGCAGATCCCATTCGACGACGCCACCATCGCCGAGCTCCAAAGCGCCATGGCGTCGGGCGCTCTCACGGCTGAAAAGCTGATGGCGCTGTGCCTCGCACGCATCGAAGCCTTTGATCGGCAAGGACCTAAACTGCACGCGGTGATCTCGCTGAACGCCAGTGCCATGGACCAGGCCAAGGCGCTGGACGCCGAGCGCAAAGCCGGCAAGGTGCGGGGCCCGCTGCATGGCATTCCCGTCGTGCTGAAGGATAATTACGACACCGTGGAGATGCCCACCACCGGGGGCTCGGTGATCCTGGACGGCTCCATCCCGCCCAGGGACGCCTTCATGGTGCAGAAGTTGCGCGAGGCCGGCGCCATCATTCTGGCTAAGGTCAATCTCGGTGAGTTCGCCAACGGCGGCCAAAGCTCAATGGGCGGACAATCCCTCAATCCGCATGACCTTACGCGCACGCCGGCAGGGTCTTCCGGCGGCACTGGCGTGGCTATTGCCGCCGGCTATACGCCGCTAGGCTTCGGCACTGATACCGGCGGCTCGATCCGGGGTCCCTCCAATGTGAACGGCATTGTCGGCCTGAAGCCGACGCACGGACTTTTGAGCCGCGCCGGCATCATCCCCCTGGGGCTGACGCTGGACACCGGCGGGCCCATGGCGCGCAACGTGGCTGACGTCGCCGTCGCGCTCGGCACGATGACCGGCGTTGACCCCCGGGACGACGCCACGAAGAAGAGCGAGGGCAAGTTCGAAAAAGACTACACCAAGTTCCTGAAAGCCGACGGGCTCAAGGGTGCTCGCATCGGACTCGCCCGCGATTTCATGGGCGCCGATCCGGACGTGGATTGGATGATCGAGTCCGCGGTCCTGGCGATGAAAAAGGCGGGAGCGACCGTCGTCGACGTGCGCTATCCCAAATGGTTCCTGACGGGCGCGGAAGGCATGGTCTCGATTATCGTGCCCATTGAATTCAAGGTGCAGATCAACGACTACCTGAAGACCCTCAAGCCGGGATATCCCAAGACCCTCGCCGAACTGGTGGATCGCAACCAGGAGTACGTCGGCATGGGCAAGGACGGCTCCGGTCCGAACCCGACGCGCTGGCGGCTTTTGCGCGACCGCGACCTGACTGCGGCGCCGATGACCGACCCCAGCTACGTCGCGATGATCAATTACTTCCTGCCGATGACCCGCAACCTGATTGAAAATATGATGGCCAAGGATAAGCTTGACGCCTTCATCTATCCAACCGGTGCGCGGCGCGCAGCCCAGATCGCGGCGCAGCCGGCGCCGGCCGGCGGCCCCGCGGTTCCGGGCGCCACCAACATGGCCAATCTGTCGGGCTTTCCCGACCTCATCGTGCCGGCGGGCTTCACCACCGACGATTTGCCGGTCACGGTGTCCTTCTTCGGCACCGCCTTCACTGAGCCCAAACTGCTCGCACTTGGTTACAGCTTCGAACAGGCCACGCACGCCAGGCGCCGGCCCGTCCACACGCCTGCTCTTGAGGGCGGAATGGTCGACGTACTTGAGGGCAAATCCACTGCGGCCAAGTAGGCGCCGCAAACACGCATCACGACTTCAATTGGGGGACACACTATGACTACACATAATCGCGCAAAGATGGGCCGGGCAAAGGCTTGGGCGTTGGCATCCACATCGACCACGGCGCTGTTTGTTGGCGCACTTTTGTCGGCGCCGGTTCACGCGCAAACAGCACCCGCCCAAACCGCCCAGGCGCCGGCGGTAGACGAGATTGTGGTCACCGGTTCACGCATCGTGCGCGACGGCTATGAAGCGCCGACGCCGGTCTCGGTTCTCGGAGCCGAGGAACTCAATGCCATGGCTAACGCCAATATCGCGGACTCGATCAACAAGCTGCCGGCGTTCACCGGGTCCCAGACCCAGCGCACCGGGGCGGTGAACCTGTCCTCCGGCGCCGCCGGTGTGAACCTCTTGAACTTGCGCGGCCTCGGCAGCCAGCGCGTGCTAGTGCTCATGGACGGCAAGCGCGTAATCAACGCCGGTTTGACCGCGGGCTACACGGGCGCCGACACCAACACCATGCCGCAAGGGCTGATCAGCCGCGTCGACGTGGTCACCGGCGGCGCCTCGGCGGCCTACGGCTCGGACGCGCTCTCGGGCGTCGTTAACTTCATCCTCGACAAGGAATTCGTCGGCGTCAGAGGCGAAGTGCAGGGCGGCGTTTCCACCTACGGCGATGACCGCAACTGGGGCATCAACCTCGCCAGCGGCACCGCCTTTGCGGGCGGCCGCGGCCACCTGCTGCTGTCGGGCGATATCAACTACAACGACGGTTTGCGCGGCGCCCATCGTCCGTTCAATAACTTCGGCGGGGTCATCACCTCAAACCCGGCGCGCACGGCCACCAACGGGCAACCGAACTGGATCGCCGGCGACCACACCGGGATGCAAAACGCCATGCCGGGCGGCCTGATCACCCGCTGCACCGCGCCCGGGCAAACCGTGTGCCCGCTCAAAGGCATATACTTCGGACCCGGTGGAGTGCCGCAGAATTTCAATTACGGCACGCTCTCGAGCGGCAACCTGATGACCGGCGGCGACTGGGCGATCAGCCGTGTCGACGACGGCGTCGACTACGATCCCCTGATCACGCGCCAGAACGCCTACGCGCGCGCCAGCTTCGACGTAACGGACGACATCAACGTCCACGCCGAACTGCAGTACGGCCGCTCGCATTCCTGGAACGTCAACAATATCAACCGCCTGATCGACCAGGTGCCGATCAAAATCGACAATGCGTTCCTCCCGGCCACGATCCAGGCGCAGATGACCGCGCTCAAGATCACCTCCATCACTCTGGGAACCAGCTCCGGCGACGTCGGGCGCTTCATCGCCGACAACGTCCGCCAGTTGCGGCGCTGGTCGGTCGGTGGCGACGGCAAGTTCGACGCTTTCGGCGATACCTGGACTTGGGAAGCCTACTGGCAAACCACCATGCAAGGTTTGTCGTCGCGCATCCGCAACAGCGGCCACGTACCGCATATCAACGCCGCTACGGATTCGGTGCGTAACGCCCAAGGAATCCCGGTCTGCCGCGCGAACATCGACGCCGATCCCAACAATGACATGCCGGGTTGCGTGCCATTCAATTTCTTTGGCCAGGGTGTCAACTCGCAGGCCGCGATCAACTACTTCGTCGGCGTGTCCTTCCGCTACGACAGCCTGCGCCAGAATATCGGTTCGTTCACGGTGAACGGCGAGCCGTTCTCCACCTGGGCCGGGCCGGTGTCGCTCGCGACCGGTATCGAACACCGCCAAGAGAGCGCCAAAACCGTCAACACGCCGGACGACGACGCCAATAACTTCCTGGCGGGCGACTTCAAGCGCACGATCGGCAAGTTCGACGTCAACGAAGGCTTCGTCGAAACCGTGATCCCGCTGGCTAAGGACACCGTGTGGGCCAAGTCCTTCGACATGTCGGCTGCGGCACGCTTCACCAGCTACAGCACGTCGGGCTACGTCACGACCTGGAAGGTCGGCGCCAACTGGCAGTTCATCGACGACATCCGGGTGCGCTTCACCCGGTCACGTGACATTCGCGCCGCCTATCTCGGCGAACTCTATGCCGGCGGCGATCAGGCCGGCGCGAACACATTCCAGGACCCGTTCACCGGAACGTCGGTCAGCAACGGATATTCGGTGGGCAGCGGCAACCCCAATCTGAAGCCGGAAAAGGCCGACACCACCGGCTTGGGCGTGGTGCTGTCGCCGCAGTTTTTCCCGGGCTTCAACTTCTCGGCGGACTATTACAACATCGATGTGGCTGGGGCGGTAGCTCAGCCCAATGCGCAGGCGATGATCAACGCCTGCTTCGCGGGCAACACGGTGTTGTGCGCGAACATCACGCGTCAAAATATCAACAATCAGGGGACGATCGGCACTACTGGCCTCTACCCGATCTACAGCGTGACGGTGTCGCCACAGAACGTCGCCCAGCAGATCGTGCGCGGCATCGACTTCGAATCCAGCTACCGGCTGAACATGGGCGAAATCGTCGATTCATGGGCGGGCAACCTCACGCTGCGCGCTCTCATGACTTACGTGCTGAAGGTGTCGACCTATGATCCCACGCTGGCGACCAACCAATTCGTCGATGGCCGTGGAGTCATCGGTGGTTTCGGGGTCCCCGGCTTCAGCGGCCTGACGTCGCCCCGCTATCGCGCGAACGTTTCGGCGCGCTACGCCACCGATTCGTTCAACGTGGGCATGACGATGCGCTATGTCGCCAGCGGCGTTTACAACAACGCCTTGACCGAGTGCGCCTCGGGCTGCCCCAACAGCACCCTCACCATCAACAACAACCACATCGACTCCAACACCGTGTACGACCTGTCGTTCGGCTATAAGCCGTTCACGGACGCGGCGGCCGATACGGAGTTCTACCTGTCGATCCAGAACCTGACCAACCAGGCGCCGCCGTTCATCGCCGGCGGCAACAGCGGCTCCTACTACTCCGGTCAGAACATCCGCGGCTACGACGTCGTCGGACGCTTCTTCACGCTCGGCGTGCGCTTCAAGATGTAGGCGCCGGACTTCCGGCGTCTGATTAATGCGGTAACCATCCCCATGCCGCGCATTGCCCGGGTGTTCGCTCGAACCGGGCGTGACCGGCAGGGGGTTGCGGGAGGCTTGGCAGGTGCGTGTGAAGTCCGTTCTGATACTGACTGGGCTATTTTTGGCGGCGGGCCTGTCGGCGAGCCCCGCTCACGCTCAATACGCCAAGGCGGGCGCGAAGCCGGCAGCGGTCGAGCGCGAAGACTTCCTGCCGGAGCCGATGCCATCCGGATTCCAGGTGATCGTCAACGAGGTTGAGGGCGCGGTGTTCGCCGACGCCGCCGGCCGCACCCTCTACAAGTGGCCGCTCAAGGGCCTGCGCAACGGCGACGTGGGCGATCGGAAGAACGCGCCGTCCAACTGCAACAACGAGGTCTATACGGAAAATTCGGGTCTACAGAGCCCGTGGCCGGCCGGCCTGAAGCTGCCGGATGCGGCCGTTCGCAAGAGCTGCCAAGAACTGTGGCCGGCGGTGCTGGCCGGCGGCGACGCGGCGCCGGTGGGCAAGTGGGCAATCATCGCGCGGCGCGACGGCACGAAGCAGTGGGCCTATGACGGTTACCCGCTATACATCTCTGTGCTGGACAAGCAGCCGGGCGACGTCATCGGCGGCAGCAACCGGCGATCGCGCGGCGACTCACCGGGCGTGCGCGAGCCGGTCGGCCCGAATCCGAATATTCCGCCTGCCTTCGCCATCTCCCAGGTTGCCAGCGGCCGAATGCTTGTGAATTACGCCGGATACTCGGTCTATGCCTGGGACGGCGATGGGCCTGAGAAGTCCAATTGCACCGCCGACTGCCTGGTGACCTGGAGTCCGGTTCTTGCGGCGGAAACCTCGCAGCCCCAGGGCGATTGGTCGATCATCCAGCGCTCTCCGGGGATCAGGCAGTGGGTCTTCCGCAAGAAGCCGCTCTACACCTATATCGCCGACACCCGGCCCAGGAGCCTTACCGGCAGCGATGAGCCCGGCTGGCACAATGTCTATACCCAGCACGCGCCGGCGGTGCCTGCTGAATTCACCCAGCAGGAGACCCATGCAGGGGTGGTGCTGGCCGATGCGCGCGGCAAGACCATCTATGTTTATACCTGCGGCGACGACGCCCTCGACCAGCAGGCCTGTGACCACCCGGCGTCACCACAGGAGTACCGGATCTTGGTCTGCGGCGGTAATGACGCCGCCAGATGCCTGAAAACCTGGCCTCCGGTGGCAGCAGCCAAGGGCGCCAAGGCGCCCAGCCGCGCGTGGACCGCCATCGATATCGACCCGCTGACCGGCCGATACGCAGCCGCGGGGCAGCCGGGGGCGCTACATGTGTGGGCGTACCGGGGACGCCCGGTCTACACGTTTTCCAGCGAAAATCCCGGTGATGTGGACGGGGACGCCTGGGGCGAGTTCTATGGTGCTCGCAACGGATTCAAGGCCTTTTGGTTGAGAGACGACTTCTACACCAACGCAGGTTGATCCTCATGAGGATGCTCGCAATGAACAGGTTTCCCCCGCGTCTTCGCCGCGCGCTGTTGACGGCGGCTCTGCTGGCCGCCGTTCCGCAGGCGGTTCGCGCTGAAGGGGTCACGGACCGGACGATCGGCTATGTGCTGACCAACAAGGCCTGGGCGGTTTATCAGACGCCGAGCGGCACGGCGGAGTGCCCCAACGGCATGAACGACGGGCCGCGCGAGCAGTTCAAGGTCCTGTTTCCCGAGGACGGCACCAAGCGCACCATGATGGAAACCCATTTCGCGCGCGAGGCGGACACGTGGTTCCCGGCGGACACTGAAACCGTGGGCCCTAACGGGAAGCCGCTGCCTTACCTGGAGCCTGTCGGCAAAACCGCCATCGGACTGAATCTGGATGGCAAAACCGGACCGAAGGATTTCACCAGTCCGACCGGTGAGGCGGGGATCGACAACCAATTGTACCGCGTCATCGGTTGCGTGGCGGGCTTCCGCGGCCCGGACGGCGCCTACACCTTCTTTCAAAACGACTATATGCAGCGTTATATCTTCAACCGCGTGCTGATTGAGATCACGGACGTCGACGATCTCACAAACGACGACGATGTCACCGTCACCACGTACCGCGGCCTCAATCCTTTGCTCAACAGCGCCAACGGCAAGGACTTCATTGCCGGAGGCACGCAGAAGATCGATGAGCGGTGGGGCAAGCGCTATATCCACAGCTTCAAGGGGCGAATCGTGGGCGGTGTCCTGACCACGGATGCGGCGGACGGCAAGATCCCCTATGCCGATACCTTCGACACCAATGTCGACGTGACGCTCAAAGCCGCACGGTTCAATTTAAAACTGACGCCGACCTCGGCGGAAGGCCTCATCGGCGCCTACCTCGATGTCAACGAGTGGCATCATCATCTGGCAATCAACTGGGCCACCCACCACGCCAGCTACGGGCAGCAGTCCATCCCGTCCATCACCCGGGCGCTGCGGCGGAATGCGGATGCCTATCCGGATCCCGCGACTGGCAAGAACACCGCCATCTCCGCGGCGCTCGACGTGAAATTCGCGCAGGCCTATATCCTGCATTCACCCGCGCCGCAGAAGGGCAAGGTGGCGTCCGCGGAATAGCCGGCCAGGCTCACGCGACGCGCGTCAGGGCCTCGCCCAGGACTGCCCGGATAGTGTCGATATGGGCCGGCTCCAGCGTGAGGGGCGGCGACAGGGCGACGGTGTCTGCGGTCACGCGCACCAGCACGCCGTTTTCGAAGCAATACCTGAAAATCTCGTAGCCTCGGTTGCCGGGTTCGCCTGGCCTGGGCGACAGTTCGACAGCGCCCATAAGCCCGAGGTTTCGGATATCGATGACGTTGGGATGGTCACGCAGCGAATGCAGGGCATCTTCCCAAAGCTGGGCGAGGCCCACACCGCGCGTGAGCAGCGTCTCGTTCTCATAGATCTCCAGAGTGGCGAGGCCGGCAGCGCAGGCGGTGGGGCAGCCGGAATAAGTATAGCCGTGAAATAGTTCGATCTGGTTTTCAGGCCCCTGCATGAGCCCGTCATAGATATGGCGGCCGGCGAAGACCGCGCCCATGGGAATCACGCCGTTGGTCAGGGCCTTGGCGGTGGCAGCGAGGTCGGGGGTGACGCCGAAATAGTCGGCGGCGAAAGGCTTGCCCAGGCGGCCAAAACCGGTGATGACCTCGTCGAAGATCAGCAGGATGCCATGCTTATCGCAAATGGCGCGCAGGCGCTGGAGATAGCCTTGTGGCGGCGGTAGCACGCCCGTGGACCCTGCCACCGGCTCAACGATGACCGCGGCGATGGTTTCGGCCCCATGCAGCACCACCATGCGTTCCAGGTCGTCGGCCAGTTCGGCGCCATGCTGCGGCATGCCCCTGGCGAATGCGTTGCGCCCCAGATCGTGGGTGTGGCGGATATGGTCGCTGCCGGGCAGCAGCGGGAAGACCCGGCGGTTGCTGACGATGCCGCCGACCGAAATGCCGCCGAAGCCGACGCCGTGATAGCCGCGCTCCCGGCCGATGAGGCGGGTGCGGGTGCCCTGGCCGATGGCGCGCTGATAGGCGACCGCGATCTTGAGCGCGGTATCGATGGATTCCGAGCCGGAATTTGTGAAAAAGATCCGGTCGAGTTTGCCGTCCGGTCCGCCTGGCGCGATTGCGGCCAGCTTTTCAGCGAACTCGAAGGCGATCGGGTGGCCGAGTTGGAACGCGGGCGCATAGTCGAGTTCCATGAGCTGACGCTGAACGGCGTCGGCAATGGTACGACGGCCGTGGCCGGCGTTGCAGCACCACAGGCCGGCGGTGCCGTCCACGATCCTGCGGCCGTCGCTGGTGATATAGAACATCCCCTCGGCCCCGGAGATCATGAGGGGCGAAGCCTTGAACCGGCGATTGGCCGTGAACGGCATCCAGAAGTGTTCAAGGTCGATATTGAGTTGCTTGTTCATGTCCGAATCCTTTCCGCGGGCCGGCGGTATATGCGCCGACTCTATTCCAGCCCGCCCACCGGGACTACCCAAATGCGCCTGGGTGATTTGTGCCCGGACCGCTTCCGGCGTAGGATTCGCACATGTCACTTGCCGAAATCCTGAACCTGTCCCGTCCGCGGCTTGTGGTGGCCGTCGTGGTGGGGAGCGTGGCCGTCGTCGGTTTTTCCCTGCATGCGCTCCGGTATCATCCCAAGGTCTTTGACTCCTGTGAAGGCGTGGCGCTGGCCGCCCCGGAGGGTGAATTCGAGCGCGTGACGGAGGTGTACCTTCGGGAAACGCGCAACTGGTCGGTGGGGGACTACTGCATCGACGAGAACGCGACCGCGGGCAATGAACGCAGAATCTCCGTTTCCCGTAGAGGGATGCTGGTGGGCGGGGGCGAGGGGTTTCGCCTCCGAATCGACCCGGTCAGCAAGGCCGTTAAGGGTGAATTGCCGCACGAATGATGCTCCGGCTCTTGGTGGCAATTTGTGCTTCACCTAAGATGGCGGACAGGGAAGGGAGGCCAGCATGACCAGGACGAACGGAAAGTATTTCGCGGCGGGTATTCTTGTTGCGGCGGGGCTTCTGCTGCCGCTTGGCGCTGTCGCGGCCACCGCATGGCCCACGGACAAGCTGGTGGTCTCCACCGACTGGCTTAAGGGGCAGCTTGCGAACGATGACCTCGTCGTCCTGCATGTGGGGCAGGAGGAAACCTACCGGGCCGGCCACATCGAAGGCGCACGCTTCATGCGCATGGATTCGATCTCCAAACGCGATCCCGGCAAGGACGCTCTGTTGCTGGAAATGCCCGCCGCAGAGGATTTGCGCAAAGGCCTCGAAAGCCTCGGCGTTTCCGACCGCTCCAAGGTGGTCGTCTATTTCGAGAGCGGGATGGTCCCGCCGGCCACCCGCGTGGTGTTTACATTCTATGCCGCCGGACTGGGCGACCGCGTCCGCCATCCTTGATGGCGGATACGCCGCCTGGCAGCAGGCGAAGTATCCGACCGCGACTGCTGTGCCCGCCATCACGTCGGGGACGCTGTCTGAACTTAAGATGCAGCCCAGAATTGTCGACGCAAGCTTCGTGCAGGCGCATCTCGGCAAACCGGGATATGCGGTCGTCGATGCGCGCTTGCCGGCGTTCTACAGCGGTGAGCGCACCGGCGGCAGCACGGATCAGCCGCATCTGAAGGGGCATATCAAGGGCGCCATCAGCGTGCCGTTCGCGGATGTGGTCGATGGGGAACAGAAATTGAAATCGGCCGATGAGATTATCGCCACGTTCAAAGCGGCCGGCCTCAAGAGCGGCGACCGGGCAGTGGTCTACTGCCATATTGGGCAGCAGGCGACGGTGGTGGCTCTGGCGGCGCGTTCCGTCGGGATTGACGCTGTACTCTACGATGGGTCGTTCCAGGACTGGTCCCAGCGCGGACTCCCGGTGGAATCGACTAAGTAGGGGCTGGCCTATTGCGGCGGCGCTTTGGCGTCGCCGGGCTTGGTGGTGAGGTCCTTGGAAAACGACGCCAGGCCCGACACGCAGCAGCTTCCGCCCACGTAGCGCTCGTTCTTCTCCTTCTCGGCGAAAGCGACATCGAGCCGGATAAGCCTGGCAATGGCGGCGGGCACCAGGAGCATGCCCAGGGCCATGAGGATCATTTTGAGGAGGACCGCGTCCATAGCCGAATTATGCGGCCGGACGCCTTATCTCGCCACCATATTCTTGTGCTCCAGGCGGCTGAGCAGGCGCACCAGCGGCCATAGAATTGCGAGGTAAATCAACGCTGCCAGGACGATGGGCGACGGGTTGTAGACCAGGGACTGGGCGTCGCGCGCGATGCGCAGCAATTCGGGCAGGGCGACGACGCTGGCGATGGTGGTCAGCTTGATGACCTCGATGCTGTTACCCAGAAGGTCTGGCAACACGTTGCGCACGGCTTGCGGCACGATCACATGTGTCAGTGCCTGGGCGCGGGTGAGGCCGGTGGAGCGGGCCGCTTCCATCTGGCCCGAAGGCACACTCTCCAGGCCTGCGCGGAAGATCTCGCCGTAGTAGGCGGAGTTGTTCAGGAAGAACCCCAGCGCCACAGCCAGCAGCTTGGGCATATCAATGCCCAGGAACGGAAATCCGAAATAGATGAAAATCAAAAGCACCAGCGGCGGCAGGGCGCGGAACAGGTCGACATAAATCGCGATCAGGATGCGCAACGGACGGCTGGAGTTCTGTGTGGAAAGGAGGGCTACGGCCAGCCCGCCCACCAAGCCGAGTGGGATGACGAGGGCCGACAGGCCGATGGTTGTCAGCAGGCCCTGCAGCAGGAACGGCCAGACCTGCGCGAAGACCTCTATATTGAAGAAGTTGGTGAGGAGGGCGTCCATCCTACGCCCGCCACTGCATGCGGTTTTCCAGGCGCCGTGCGCCCATCATCACCGGGATGAAGATCACAAGATACGCCGCGGCGGCCATGGTCAACGGGGTCGGGTTGCCGGCATTGCTGGTGGCCGATTGGGCGTTGTTGAGCACATCACTCAGCGCCACCACTGAACCGAGGGCGACATTCTTGCCCACGGCGATAACGCGGTTGGTGAGGGACGGTAGGGCGACGCGGAAGGCCTGGGGCAGGATCACCGCCGTCATACATTGCCACCAGCTTAGCCCCGTGGACCGCGCCGCCTCTGATTGGCCGCGGGGCAGGCTGAGAATGCCACCCCACAGGCACTCCTCGACATAGGCCGCGAGCACCAAGGAAAGCGCCAGCCAGGTGGAGGTGAAGGCCGACATGGAAATGCCGATCAAGGGGAAAGCGAAGAAGAAAATGATAATGACGACCAGGGGCGGCAGGGCCCGCATAACGTCCACGAACACAACTATTAGGCCTGAGAGCCAGCCGCGCTGGGTGGCACGCAGGATCGCCAACGCCAGGCCCAGTCCCAGGCCTGCGATCGTGACAGCCACCCCCACGCCGACGGTGATGCCCAGGCCGCGCAGGATGTCGGGCCAGGCGCGCGCCGCGACCTCGGCATTGAAGAAGGTGTCCAGGAAGCGTTGGAGCCCGCTCATCAGCCTTCGCCGGTGAAACGTGCCAGGAACGCGCGGGTGCGCTCATGCTTCGGCGCCCCGAAGACCTCGGCCGGCGGGCCCTGCTCGACAATGGCGCCGGCATCCATGAAGATCACCCGGTCGGCGGCGGCGCGGGCGAAACCCATTTCGTGGGTCACGACCAACATCGTCATGCCGGCGTCGCGCAATTGCTTCATCACTTTCAGCACTTCGCCCACGGTCTCAGGGTCCAGGGCGCTGGTGGGTTCGTCGAACAGCATGAGTTTGGGCTGCAGGACCACGGCGCGGGCAATGGCCACGCGCTGCTGCTGGCCGCCCGAAAGCTGCGCCGGGTACGCCCGTGCCTTGTCTGCGAGGCCCACCCGCTCCAACGCCGCGAGGCCCAGGGTGTCGGCCTCAACGCTGCCCTTGCCCTGCACCTTGCGCAGCGCCAGCGTGACGTTCCCGAGTACGGTCAGGTGCGGGTAGAGATTGAACTGCTGAAACACCATGCCGATCTGCTGGCGCACGGCATTGATGTCCACGTCGGGCCGGGTGATGTCGACGCCGTCGATCATGACCTGGCCGCCGGTGGACTGCTCCAGGCGGTTGCAGCAACGCAACATGCTGCTCTTGCCCGAGCCGGATGGGCCCACCACGCACACCAGTTCGCCGGGGAATACCCTTAGATCTATCCCACGCAAGACGTCGAGCGCGCCGTAGGATTTGCGCAGGCTCACGAGTTCAAGGATCGGCGGTGGAGGCATGACGGCTAAACGATACCTAAGTCGCGAAACCGCCTATGAGCACTTCAACGCGACGGGCGTGGGATCGTAGCCGGCCAGCCCCGGTATGCCGTGACCGGGCGCGATCACCACGGCGGAGTCTTCGGGCGGGGGTGTGAAGCCGAACCACTTCTGGGCGGCCTTGGTGATGAAGCCGTCCTTCTTCATGCATTTGAGCGCCATGGAGGCGGCGTCCCGGCCGGCTTTGTCGTCGGCGCGAAACGGAAGCGCCATGACTAAGCCCGTAACGATGGTGTAGCTGGTCTTGACCGCCGGGTTTTGCTTGGAA